>JAQSXD010000123.1 GCA_029266295.1 Bacillota bacterium
ATTTTACCGACAAGGAGGTCGCTTTATGATAATTGAATCCCTTGAACTCAAACTCTATGCTCCCTGGGTTCATTCATTGAAAGAAAAGCGCATGATCGTAAAGAGTCTGACCAATAAAATTTCCAATCTTTTCAATGTCTCTGTGATAGAAGCGGATGATCAGGACCTGCATCAAAGTATCGTTCTTGGCATCGTATGCGCAGCGGGGAGCACGGCGCAAGCTGATCGTATCATTGATCACGTAATAGATTTTGTAGAGAAGAATACGGATGCAGAGCTGGTGAATTTCCGGAGAGAACTTCGATAGTTTTGCTTCAAGAGAAATATCCTGCTCTTCAAAAAAAATGTCTGATTCTCAGAGTAATGAATGAGCCATTCTATTTCCATTCTTGCTTTAATTTATGGATAAGATTCAACACAGATATGAATTGCAGGACAATACGAAACATACAAGGATAAGCAATTACAGCATTTTTAATATTCATACGGATAAATTAGTAAATTTTACTATGATTCAGTAATTTACATCTAATTTTTGTCTGAGTACAGCCGATAACTAATAAGAGGGAAATTATTTGTTATCATGAATTCTTATCGATAGAACCGTTCCAGTGCTGCCGATCAGGCAGAGTAGGTATGCATATATAAATTTAAAAGGCGGCTCAGCTATCGGGAGGTGATCATGTGCTGCGGCGGGGCGCAAAGATGAGTTATCGTCTGGAACTATCGGAATATGCATTAATCACAGAAAGGAGTAGTACGAATGAAGCAAGATGCAAATCTGATCGATTTTACGAAAGACAACCTAACTGAGATCAACGTAGCAATAAGTGAGGAGAATAACAACGAGAAGGAGGAAGCGGATCAGACGATCCATGAGGAGAAACAGGAGACAGCGTCTATTATTGAGCAGGCGGCTGAGTCTATCGTTGGGCAGGAGCATGGTGCTGATAGCAGTCTGCCCGCTGATGTTGAATCAGAATTGTTCGAAGCCGCAGCGAAAGAAATTGACGCGGAAACAGACCTTGAGGCAGAAGAACCGATGCTCCGGAGCACAGATGAGGTTGCTGCTGAACTGCAATCCGTGGACAAGACAAAAATAGAGGATAAAAAAGTCGGTAGAAAAATTCCATTGATCTCTAAAGGAACGCAGAAAAGTTCGGGACTGAAAGCGAAGTTTCGTGAAAAGGGCAAGAACGAAACCAATGTATCAGCGTTGGGGTTAATGATCAGAGATATGAAAATCAACAAAAAACTGTCGGTGCTCGTTATTATGTTTATTATCTGTATTCTGCTTGTGAGTTCGTTCAGCTTTTACGCGATTAATAAGATAAAAATAAACGGAGATTTATATCTGCAGATTATTTCAGGAAAAGACCTGATTGCAGATATCAACCCGCCTCAGGCATATATTATCGAATCATACGCATTGATCCTGGACATTGCGAATACGCGAAACCATGCTTATGTTCTTGAACTTGCCGATAAGATCAAAGTGCTGGAAGAGCAGTATGAAGCAGAGCATGAATATTGGTCAGAGAACATCAAGGAAGCTGACGTCAGAAAGGCTTTTCTAGAAAATTCCTATATCCCTGCAACACAATTCTTTGACGTTGCGCAAAAGGAATATATTCCTGCAGCACTTGAGGGAGATACCGTAAAAGTCCAGCAGCTGTTAACAGGGAAATTACGACCCAATTACGAGATACATAAAAGAGCAATCCAAACAATCAGCGCGCTTGTCAATGATGATAATGCACAAAAAGAAGAAGCAGCAGCGCAAACCATTAAGAATAGTGTACTGTTCTTAATATTGGTAATCGGTTTTGGGCTTGCAGGTATTATACTGATCGGTCTGTTTATCGGCAGAAATATCAGCCGACCGCTAAAAGAGTTAAAAGAGGTGGCAGATAAGGTTTCCTTAGGAGATGTTGACATCCAAATCAAATCGGTATCAAAGGATGAAATTGGCGACTTGATGACATCTTTTGAAAAAATGGTGGATAACATCAAAATACAGGCAGCCGCCGGGGAGCAAATCGCCAACGGAGATTTATCCGTGGCAATTGAGCCGAGATCCGAGAAGGATGTACTCGCACACAGCATGCACTCCATAGTAGAGAACCTGAGGGCACTGGTGAATGAAACCCAAACTTTGACAGAAGCTGCAGCAGACGGTGATCTCAATACCAGAGGGAATGCAGATGCGTTTGAAGGAGGATTCAAAGAAATCATCGAAGGAGTCAACAGCACCTTGGATGGTATTGTAAATCCTTTGAATACAGCGCTTGACTACATAGAAAAAATTGCCAATGGTGATCAGCTCGAGGAACTGGAAAACAATTATAAAGGCCAGTATGCACAATTGATCGGCCATCTGATGATGGTTAGAGAATCCCTGGGCTTGCTTACCACAGAGACGGAAAAACTGACCCAGGCGGCATTTAACGGAGACTTTTCCTATCAGCCGGAGATTGAACTGCACAAGGGCGTTTATGCAGAGATTATGAGCAGCATCGACGGTTCCCTTGCCAATATTATCAGGCCTCTCCGAATTTGCGGCGACTATATGAAGCAGATTGGAAAAGGAGAAATACCGGAAAAAATCCAAGAGGAATACAAAGGTGAGTTCAACGACATCATGAGCAGCATCAACGCATGTATCGATGGTCTGGGTGGACTCATTGAAGGCAAAGATATTCTCGCTAATATGAGTAAAAATGATTATACAATGCAGGTTGAGGGATCATACCTTGGCATCTATGCGGAAATTGCAGAAGCCATCAACTCTGTTTCTGACACCGTGAGAAATGTAATCCGGGTGGTGAATAATATCTCCAACGGTGAGCTGAGCGATTTAGATGATCTAAAAGAAATCGGCAGAAGAAGTGAAAATGATACGCTAATGCCCTCAATCATTCGTCTGATCGAAAATATCCAGTATGTTATCAAGGAAGCCTTATTGCTGACCACAGCAGTTACGGAAGGAAAGCTTGATACGAAAACAGATTCGGAATTGTTCCAGGGCGCGTGGAAGAATCTCGTGGAAGGAATGAACAGCATTCTCGTCGAGGTATCCAAGCCGCTTAGAGATGTATCCGAGGTTATGGAGCGGATTGCCAGCGGAGATCTGCAAGCGGTAGTTCAAGGCAGCTACCAGGGTGAATTTGATCACCTTGCCATGTCAGTGGATCAGACGGCAGGAATGCTAAATGTAATCATAGGCGAAATCACAGAGGTAATCGGAAGCATTGCGAAAGGAAATTTAGCCCAGGAAAAGGTTAGGGATTACACTGGAGATTTTGCGAATATATCTGGTTCTCTTAATGTAATCATTGATTCCTTTAACCTCGTTTTGGGAGATATTTATACCTCCGCAGAGCAGGTGTCCTCCGGTTCAAGGCAGGTATCAAACGGAAGTCAGGCACTGTCTCAGGGTTCCACAGAGCAGGCTAGCTCTATCGAAGAACTGAAAGCCTCCATTGAAGACCTTGCGGCGCAGACAAAGCAGAATGCCATGAATGCAAATCAGGCAAATGAACTTGCTTCTGTGGCCAAGGTCAGCGCGGAAAAGGGAAATGGTCAGATGGGCGATATGTTGAAATCCATGGAAGATATCAATGTTTCCTCAACAAATATTTCCAAGATTATCAAGGTCATTGATGATATTGCGTTCCAGACGAACATCCTTGCGTTGAATGCAGCCGTGGAAGCTGCAAGAGCAGGGCAGCACGGCAAAGGTTTCGCGGTGGTTGCAGAAGAAGTTAGAAATCTTGCTGCAAGAAGTGCCGAAGCTGCCAGAAGTACTTCTGACTTGATTGGCGGCTCCATCAACAACGTGGAAAAAGGAATCAAACTCGCGAATAATACTGCAGCGGCCCTAAATGAGATTGTCAGAGAGATTGAAAAAGCAGCAACCCTTGTTGAAGGTATCGCTCAGGCATCGAACGAACAGGCTACAGGCATTTCTCAAATCAACAAAGGTATCGAACAGGTATCCAATGTTGTTCAGAATAACTCAGCCACGGCAGAAGAAAGCGCGGCAGCAAGTGAAGAACTGTCAGGGCAGGCAGAACTGCTGAAGGAGATGGTTGCAAGATTCAGCCTAAGAAACGATCTGCTGAATACACCGGACAGGCAGATGCACCTGGAAAGCGGCTCGATCCGATTCTAAAATGTGGAAATGGCTGCATCAAATATTTGGATTGCCGCAAGATTCAAGTCCTTTAAAGGGATATCACTAAATACAAAAATCGCATCCCGTATTTCATCCAACGGGGGTGCGATTTTTTTATGATTTCGGTGGGCAGGAAATATAGAGGATCTAAATACAATTCTATTTATATTAGTGGATTGCCTTTTTTTGGAAACGCTTTCCTTCGATCTCAACACTGGAAATCGCAATCATGGCATCTTTGTCAAAACTGGAAACAATCAATTTCAACTTGGCTATTTCCAGCCTTGTCACCATGACAAAAATCGTGTAGGTATAGTTCTTGTCGTCGTTACTTTTAATAATTGAGTATTCTCGGCCTAAACGGGCTCTGATCGCATCTGATATGGCAATATAGTGTTCTGAAACAATGAATACACCCTTTGTAGAATTCAAACCTTCTATGGTAACATCAATGGTTTTAAAGGCCACATAATAGGCCAGAAGGGAATACATTGCATTTTCCCAGCCAAAAACGACACCTGCACTGCTTAAGATGAAAAGGTTGAAAAACATCACAATTTCACCGATTGAGAAGGATGTTCTGCGATCAAAGATGATCGCAACAATTTCCGTGCCGTCCAAAGAGCCCCCGTTTCGGATAATCAGACCGACGCCCATGCCTAGAATCACGCCTCCAAAAAGTGCGGCCAGCACATCGTCATCGGTCATTCCATGGAACGCGTGGAGCAGCGAGACCCCTACAGAAAGACAAATAACTGCATATAATGTAAACAATGCAAATGTCTTCCCGATCTGACGGTAGCCCAGAAACAAAAAGGGCAGATTTAGAACCAGCAGAAAAAGGCCAACCGGAAGCCCGCTCAAATAGGAAGCCATGATCGAGATTCCGACAACGCCGCCGTCGATAATATTATTTGGTATTAAAAAGATTTCAAGCCCTATGGAAGCAAGTGCAGCACCAACGGTGATGGATGATAATTTTCTACAGATTTTAAATAAATTTCGATCAAGTCGCTTGTGTTTTTTTCTTAAATGATGTTTGGCTGGTTTTAGTCTTCTTTTCATTTTTCTTTCCCTTCTTGGATCGTTACATCATTTATTAGGTTGACCCAAAAAACAAATTGCATGATTCCAACCAAGGAAGATATATCTGGAATGATTCACATTTTTATGGGAAAAATAAATCATATCTCAGAAAGGAGAAATATTAAAATGAAAAATGCAGTTTCTTTACTCATCAAATTTATCTATATCATGGCCGCAGCTTGGATTGCTTTTTCAATATTTGGAACCGTCGCAGTCTATACGCTTATTTCAATCGGTGTTATTGCAACGCTGCTTAGCTTCGCAATAGGAGATATGTGGGCACTTTCTCGGTTTGGCAATCTGGCAGCATCTTTGATCAATGGCGTCATTTCAGGTGCAACGGCGTACATTGCGCTTTTGTTTTTCCCCGTGACTTACGCTTATTGGACGCCGATTCTAGTTTTTGGAGCCGTCGTCGCTGCGGTAGAATATTTTTATCACATGTATCTGGTAAAATCCCACATTGTTGAAAAGAAAAAATCCGGCGGTGAAATCTTCAGACCAACAAATTACAACTTTAAGACCGAAACTGCCGATGAACTCCATCCTCATATCGGAAAGGATCATCCGGATAAGGGAATTTACAACGAGAACAACAGCAGCGATTATAAAAATAACACAAACCGATTATAGCAATCTTAAGAATTCTAAAGTTTAATCCACGGGCAGCCTTTATCGGCTGCCTTTACCTTTTTTGTCACTTATGATAAAATCATGTGAATGAGATCGGTAATCTCGAGGAAAAGGAAGAACGGAGGAATTGATATGAAGCTGATTACTTGGAATGTAAATGGACTAAGGGCCTGCCTCGGCAAGGGATTTTTGGATTTCTGCAAGGAACAGAATCCGGATTGCATCTGCATTCAGGAAACGAAAATGCAAGAAGGACAAATCGAAGTCGTACTGGAGGGCTACGAACAATATTGGAACAGTGCAGAAAAGAAAGGGTACTCAGGCACTGCGATTTTTACAAAAGAACAACCAATCAGTTTTAATTATGATATCAACGCAGAGGGCCATGATCAGGAAGGCCGGGCGGTCACATTGGAATTCCCTGAATTCTACCTTGTTACCGTATATACGCCCAATTCCCAGGAAAAACTGGCAAGATTGGATTACCGTATGGAATGGGAGGTTGCATTTCGAAACTACGTAAAAGAACTGGATGAAAAAAAGCCGGTGATCATATGCGGAGATCTAAATGTAGCCCATCAAGAGATTGACCTGAAGAATCCTGCTGCCAATCGAAAAAATGCAGGCTTTTCTGATGAGGAACGTACAAAGATGACCGAACTGCTTGGTTCCGGCTTTATTGATACCTTTCGTTACCTTTATCCTGATGTCACAGGGATCTATACCTGGTGGTCTTATCGCTTCAATGCAAGAGCCAACAATGCCGGATGGCGGATTGACTACTTTCTGACATCGGACAGGATTAAAGACCAAATTAAGGATGTCGTAATCTTTGACCAGGTTTTCGGGAGTGATCATTGTCCTGTCATGCTGGACATCGAACTATCGTTAGGGAAACGCTGATTCATTCCGTGCGCCCATTTGATCGGCTAACCAGCGCTCCCTTGTATAAAAAGTTCCCCTGAACTGAAAAATATTTTTCAGTTCAGGGGAACTTTTGCCATTTTAATGCGTCTTATTAGTATCAATTCGTAAAGGAGGTTTTGAATTAGTGAAAAAAATAATCGGTATGATGTTGGCATTCAGCTTAGTTTTGGGCTCTGCCAGTCCTGCGTTTGCAGCCGAGATGAACAGTGCAGGCCTGGAAAAGGCCATCAATCAGGTAAAGAATGTTGTCACAATACCCAGTGATTACAAAGACTTTCAGTATTCATCGAACCAGTATGAGGAAAATGGTAAGACGATAACGGTCTGGTATTTGAACTGGAACAAAAGTGACTATAGCGGAGGAATTTCTGCCACCGTCGAAAATAACGGTTATCTGATCAATTATAATAAGTATGTGGATAAGACCAATGAGGGTTTGGGGACTGTAACCAGAGAGGCTGCACAAAAAACTGCCGCAGCGTTTCTCGCCAAGGTGAGACCGGACATTGCGCCGCAAATGCGCGTCGCTAAGGATAATGATTATTCCAGTACCGACAGACATTCTTTCCGCTACAATTTGTACAAAAACGATGCGGTAGTTGCCTACGTTGAAGGAAGCGTGGACGTAGATAAGTATAACGGAGAAGTCATCGGGTATAACTTCCAGGGTTCTGGAGAAGACATATCAAAGCTTCCTTCTTCCAGCGGCACCATCAGTCTGGAAGAAGCGCAGAAGGCTTATCTGGAAAAGATCAAGGTTCCGCTAAACTATTATTCCAACTATGACGACAACAAAAAATTGCTCACCGTATTTGCGGCCTATGCAAGTTCCGGAGAAACTGGCAAGGTGATTGATGCGAAAACCGGCGAAGCGGTAAAGCTCTACAATGATTTTCGTTTCTACGGAGATAAGGGCGGATACGGAATGGCAAAAGAGAAGTCAACCGTCAACGGAGATCAACTGACGAAGGAAGAGATGGTTGCAGTGGATAGCTTGGCGGGTTTGATTTCCAAGGAAAAAGCGGAAAGCATTCTCAGAGAGTCGATTCCCGGAATCACAAGCAGCATGAAGGTAACCAATTCTTCCCTGTCCAGAAGCTATAACGAAGCGGACAAATATCTTTGGGAAATCGGCTTCGATGGCGCCTACGGAGTCGTGAACGCCAAAACAGGTGAAATGATCTCTTTTTACCTGTACAGTGAAAACAGCTCCAAGGGGAGTTCTGCATTGACAGAAGCAAAGGCAAAAGAAAAAGCGGAAGCCTTCATGAAGAAGATGGCAGCAGAGAAGTTTGCACAGTCAAGATTTTATGAAAACCCCAATTATGTTCTCTACAAAACAATGGATAACGTTACTGATTACAGCTTCAATTACTACAGACAGGAGAACGGCATTGATTTTGTAGGCAACGGTTTTACAGTCATCGTTAACAAGGCGAGCGGTATGATCACACACTATGATTTAAGCTGGTTCGATAACGTAACGTTCCCAAGCATTGATAAGGTTATCACCAGTGAAGCTGCCTTTGATGCATTCAATAAAGATGGTCAGCTGGGACTTGTTTACAAAAAGGTAAATGATGGCGAGTCTGCTCTGGTTTATGATTTTGTTAAGTCCACAGGAAATTTTCTGATCGATCCGGCAACAGGTGCGAAACTGGGATGGGACGGAAAGCCTTATAAGGATGCTTCTGTGCCGGCATACTCAGATATTCAGGGACATTGGGCTGAAGCAACCATCGAAAAACTGCTTGACAACGGGTACTATCTCACAGGGGAGAAGTTCAATCCAAATGCAAAGATAACCCAATTGAGCTTTTTGAGATTTTTATACGCATCGATTCAGGCATATTATGATGAAGATGGCTTTTACAAAATGCTGATCAGTGATAAGATTATCAAGGAGAACGAAAAAGCTCCCAATGCAGCTTTAACCAGGCAAGACGCAGCTAAGTTTGCTGTTCGTTTTCTTGGCCAGGGAAAAGCCGCGGAGCATCCTGAAATCTTTATTAACCCATTCAGAGACAGTGTATCTGATGCATATAAAGGATATGCTGCGATCAGCTATGGCTTTGGGATTATGAAGGGGGATAAGAACGGACGATTCAATGGAGCAAATCAGGTGACGAACGCGGAAGCTGCGACAATCATCTATAATGCGCTTCAGGTAAAATAAAAGGGGAAAAAGCGTAAAATCCAATCGTGGGATATTCGCTCCTGATAGGTATTTTAAGATGAAAACCGCCTGGTTATTGAATTGAGACCGGAAAACAGGACAACTAAAAATCAAGAATTTAAAAACCTCTTATGGTAGAATCAAAAATAATTGAGTCTGTCAAAGGAGGTTTTTT
>JAQSXD010000124.1 GCA_029266295.1 Bacillota bacterium
CAGGCCGAGCAGATGGTCAATATTGCTTTTCACTGTAACAATTTCCTGCATAGCCTTTTTTGTTTCCCGATACTCCCGGTAACATTGCGAATCACATAGTTACGGATTTTATCGTTCATTCCGCGTCACCTCCCGTTTTCGTTCCTTTTGCGCGGTTTGGTGCGCTCCTTGTCGGCAAAGGTTTCAGTTGTTTCAGAATAGAGGGACGGCGGCTCTTGCCACGGTTCAGCACCAGTTTTGCTTGGTTGGAACCAAAACTGTATTGTTTAGTATTGCGTAAGCCTGGTCGTTCTAAGCCGGGAGCTGTCGACGATATTCGGCAGCTCCCTTATCCTTTAATTGATTTATTATTGATTCTATCTTTTTATTAGCTCAATCATCAAATTTTGTTCAATTTGCTTTCAAATTGGTACTATTTTGCTTTTTTGTCGATTCTGACAAGATCCTGTCAGATTTAGAGGTGTTTTCGATTGTATCTTACCTTGCCTTATTATATAATAGGGAAGTTAAAAACGTTTTAAGGGGTACGGAGTAACTTATGAAACGCAGTACTATCTACAGCACTTCTGTTCTACTGGTCCTAATTTTAATCGGCAGTATCATCCCCGTAGCCGGAGCGGAAAAGTCTCACGGTCAGTTGGCGTTTGTCTCAGCAGCAGACCGTTCTTCATCGACAGAATTATTCAATCCGCCCGTAAAATCCCAGACGATACGGATTGCTCAGATTGACCTTTCTAATTTTTTTGACTATGAGAAAAACGTCATTCCGTTGGGTTACGGTTATGAATATCTTCAGGAGATCGCAAATTATACCGGATGGTCCTATGAATTTGTTCCCGTTACTGCAGAAAGTGGTCTAAAGCTGCTGGAAGAGGGGAGCATTGATCTTTTGGCGCCAGTGGCAAAGACACCTGAATTAATGCAGCGATATGACTTTTCTGAGAAAGAGATCGGCCTAAATTATTCCCTGCTCTGTGTTGCTGTAGAGAACAACAGCGTTGCATTCAATGACTTTGAGGCCCTTGACAAGATGAAAATCGGGCTCCTTGAAAACGCGCCTATCAATGCATCCATTGAGTCTTATGCGGAGAAAAAACATTTCAATATCGATACGATATTTTTTAGTAATCAGGCAGCACAGCTAAAAGCGCTTCATGACGGAAAAATCGATGCAATACTTACCAGCAGTTTGGAAAAGAGACCGACAGAACGAGTGATTGCTAGATTTTCTCCCGTTCCCTACTATTTTATAACGGCAAAGGGCAATAACGAGCTCCTAAACCCATTGAATGACGCCATTGCCGATATTAAGGAAAGCAATCCCTACCACGATTACGAACTGCAGAAGAAGTATTATGATTATGAAGAAAATTCTATTCCGATCTTCACAGAGGAAGAAAAAAGGTTTATTAAAAATTCAGGCGTACTAAGTGCAGTATTCAACGCATATCTTCCGCCGATTGAATATTTTGATAAGGAAAGCAACGGATTTACGGGAATCAATGCGGATATCATGGCGCTGATCAGTGAGAAATCCGGTCTAAAGTTTTCCTATTTAAAAGCACACTCCTACACAGAAGCCTTGCGTAAAATCTCTGACGATCAAGCGGTCATGCTCACTGGAGCCGGTCAAAGTGCTTATTGGTCTGACTTGCACGGTCTTTTACTGACGGAACCTTACCTGACAGCCTCAGTAGTACTGGTTAAAAATAAAAATGTAAACAATCTTGATTCTGCGACAGCCGCTCTGGTCAGAGACTCTTTATCATCAGCAGAATATATTAAAAAGACAAATCCCGAAATTAGAATCCTTTATTTCAATAGTCCGTTGGAATGTTTCGAGGCGGTCAATAGCGGAAGGGCAAGCATTACGTATGCTAATAGCTACGTAGCAGAAAAATTTCTGGAAAGTCCTCGGCTGGACAACCTGGAAATTGTACGAACAGAAAATATAACGGAGGAGATTTCCATCGCAGTCTCTGAGTCAGCAAATCCGATTCTGCTTTCCATACTTAATAAATCACTGCGCAGTATATCAGACGCTCAACTAAACGGCATTATTTTTCAGCATACGGTAAATGCCAAGCAGGAGATTAGCCTGGAATATCTGTTTTATAAAAATCCAGGGTTCCTTTTGCTGTTCCTCTTTGTCCTTTTTCTGGCGACAACGGCTGCGTTTACATTCGTCATCAAGACCAAGAATACCCATACCCGGGAGATCAAGAAAGTGGCCTATACAGACAGTGTAACTGGAACATGGAACTATAACAGGTTTAAAGTCGAGGCGAAATCGATTCTGGAAAATCAAAAGAACAAGAAATATGCACTCTTTTACATCGATATCAATAAGTTCTCCTACTTCAATGATACCTTCGGATATCAGGCAGGCGATTTGATCCTTTCAGAAGTCTCTAAGGAGATGCAGCGTCATCTAAGGGACACCGAATGCTCCGCGAGATTTTCTGCCGATAACTTTGTCTGTCTTATGGAATATGAAAGCGATCTTTCCCTGATCGATCGAGGTCGGAACTTTCAGAAGAAATGTGAAGAACGGCTCAAAAAAATAAATAGCCGATATAAGATCTATTTTACAACTGCCATTTACCGGATCCCCCCTGGAGAAACCGATATTCCCTCGATCGTCGGCAAAGCCGATATCGCCCACAAGACCCTTGGAAATGTTCGAAAAGAAAGCTTCGTTGTTTATAACGAGAAAATACAAAATGAGTTTAACCGAAAAAAGGAACTGGAAAGCTCCATGTACTCCGCGCTGAGAAATCAGGAATTTGTGGTTTATCTTCAGCCGAAAATGGATCTGATTTCAAATACGATCGTAGGCGCCGAAGCGCTTGTCAGATGGCAGCGTCCCAAAGAAGGACTGATACCGCCCTTGCAGTTTATTCCGCTGTTTGAAAGCAACGGTTTTATCCTCGATTTGGATTTCTATGTCTACGAGAATGTGTGTATTTTACTCAGAAGGTGGCTGGATGAAGGGAAGCCGGCAATTCCAATTTCCGTCAACGTATCAAAAGCGCACCTTTCGAATCAACAGTTTGTTGCTCATTTGAAAGCCTTGACAAATAAGTACCAGATCCCTGCAGATTTGTTAGAGCTCGAATTGACAGAGACCATCTTTTTTCACAATTCAGAAGAGGCCTTCTCAATGATAAGAGAGTTAAAGAAGCTGGGCTTCCCGATTTCGATCGATGATTTCGGCTCCGGCTACTCCTCTCTGAACCTGTTAAAGGATCTGGTGGTAGATGTGCTGAAGCTTGACAAAGAATTTTTCCGAAAGGAAGGAATGACGCAGAAGGATAAGATCATCGTCGACGGAATTATCCAGATTGCTAACGACCTAAATCTTAAGATTATTTCCGAAGGAGTAGAGACGAAGGAACAGGTGGATTTTCTGATCAGCTCCGGCTGCCATATGGCCCAGGGCTTTTACTTTGCAAGACCTATGGCAATCGATGCCTTCGAATATCTTGCAGGCTTTAGAAAATAAGGGGGCTTTGTTTAAAAATAATACAAATGGTTATATCTTTTGTATAGATAGGAGGTATCATTCAGATGAAGGAAAGAATGCCTGCATTGTTTGTCGGTCATGGCTCACCTATGAATGCAATAGAAGATAACAACTTTTCCAGAACGTGGTCAAGGCTCGGGAAAGAATTTAAAAGGCCGGAGGCAATTCTTGTTGTTTCAGCCCATTGGTATACCCACGGAATACGAATTTCAGACACAACCAATCCCAAGATGATTTACGATATGTATGGATTTCCAGAAGCGCTCTACAATGTTCAATATCCTGTGAAGGGCAGCCCGGAAACGGCGCGACTAGTGAAAGATCTGGCCGAAGACGGAATACAAATTGATAACAGCTGGGGGATTGATCACGGTGCCTGGTCGGTTCTTTGCCATATGTATCCTGACGGTGACATTCCCGTATTGCAGCTGAGCGTTGACGCTTCCGCCGATGCAAACTCCCAGTACATCACAGGAAAGAAGCTGTCGCCCCTTAGAGATCTGGGCGTTATGATATTGGGCAGTGGAAATGTGGTGCACAATCTTGCAAAGCTTCGTTGGGATCAGGAAAACGGCTTCCCCTGGGCACTGGAGTTTGATCAATATATTAGCAACAAGATTGGGGCTGGCGATCACGAAGCCGTAATTCACTATAAAAATGCAGGTGATTGTGCAAAAAATGCATTCACTACACCGGAACATTTCTATCCGCTTCTCCCTGTCCTGGGAGCGGCAAAGCCTGAGGATCAGCTTACAATATTTAACGAGGAGTGTCTTATGGGCTCCCTGTCAATGACGAGCTATCTCTTTGATACCAGCACCGTATCAGTTTGAATTCGAACCGCTCCCAGCAGGATAAAAATGAACGAATCAGCCGAATTCGCCCGCACCATACGAACCTTTTTGGTACATTGAAATATATATGATAACAGGCATACGGAAGCAATGCCGATAGAGGTGTAAAGTATGAATCGGGAAATTACATTAGGCTCCAACCATGCGGAATTTGAAAATAGCAGCCCTTCCGCACAGAGAAACAATATGGGCGACAGAAACAATACCATCAGCGTAGACGATGCCGTGATTCAGTCGGTCAGAAGAAGTCAGGGAAACGGCTATGTAACAATCCAATATCCTGTGTCAGGACGTAACATGATGACATACATCCAGGTTGTGACACTGATTACGGGAAGAAACACCCGGATGAGGAATCAGTTCGGAAACCCCATTGGCCTGCGCGATCTAAGAGAGGGCATGGTCGTCAACGCGCGTTTTTCCTCCATGATGACGAGAAGTCAGCCACCTCAATCCAGAGCATCCAGTATTACGGTAGTACAGGAAAACGAATCCTCGATCATTGAGGAAGGAAGAGTGCTTGAAGTGGAATCCAGCCGTGGCTTTAATTATCTCCTCACTGGATTTGAGGATAATATCTATAGCCAGATGCGCTATACCATTACGAATGCGACACTCATACGAGACCGTCGCGGTAATCCCATTCCCCTCAGATCCATACGTCCGGGTCAGCTGGTCAGAATTGAGCGGGCCTCCTTCCAGACCATGAGCATCCCGCCACAAACAACCGCGTTAACCGTTCAGGTTATTTCGGGGTGATTGATTTGGGTTGATTATTTCGGACTGATTGGTTCTGGCTGACTGGTTCAGATCAATTGAATCAGACTGAATCAGACCAATCGAATCAGTCTGATTCAGTCAAAAAATCCCGGGCTGTCCGTATTGGAGCCCGGGATTTTGTACTAGTGGTTCTTGTCTTTGATATAGCGCATTAATATTGTTGCCACTTCCGCTCGGTTTGCCTGCGCCTGGGGATCCAGCAGACCTCCGTCTCTTCCGTTTAGAATTCCCGTCTCCACGGCCCACTGAAGAGCAGTATCGGCCCAACTGCTGATTTGGTCAGCGTCTTTGTATCCATCCAGACTCTTCTGTACAGACGGAGAACCCGCGTAGCGATATAAAATAGAAGCAAGCTGTTCCCGGGTGATATTCCCCTCAGGGTGGGAACCGTCGGATACATCGTTCTCACTTGCCCAACGCTGAGCCGAGGAATACCATGTTTCGCCGCCAGTTCCAGTTTGTCCGTCGTATCTTGACAGTGCTGTCCAAAGCATCCCACGCGTCATCGGTGCATTGGGTGAAAAACTGCTGGTTCCGGTACCGGAAAGGATTTCTCTGCCGCTGGCAAAGCCTACCGCCTCATGGTACCACGCAGAAGCACTTACGTCTTCAAAGTTCCTACTGTTATTGATGATTTTTATGGTAGCACCCGACGGAATCAAGGCAACCACACCATCGGTGTCTGGAACTGAGTCCTTCAGGATTGTCTCTGAGCCATCCTGATTCACAAGGATAACGACGGTGCTCGAAGTGATACGCTCAACAGGAATTTTCACAACAATGGCTGTTTTTCCTGCTGTATTTACCGTAATGCGCGGTGCTGTATCTCGATCAGTGACAATAGGCATTGTTGGTACAGGAAGCGTCAGCGCGCTGCCTGCTGCTGCCGAAACTGCGTTCTGGTTCAGCGTAACAGCAGAAGTCACTTGACCCGAAGAAGTGATTTCCGTTTTTGAGGAAGTCCCATTTTTATTCTCCATGGCAATGCTGGCAGATCCATCCGGCTGATCAATTCTTGTTGTCTTATCTCCGTTTACCTTGGTGCTGACAGTCGTAACGATCCCTGTTTTTTCATCTGTGGTTTTTGCAGTAACGGTACCGTTTTTGTCGGTTGAAGTTTCTGTTTTCGACGTGCTCTTGCTATTGTTATGCGAGCCTCCGGTTGAATAATCCGGAGTTGGATCCTGCGGCACTTCTACTGTAATCAGATCTCCGTTCAAGAGGGACACTCCCGAACCGGTTTGATCCAGCACGAGGCTGCTGCTCGATACACTCCATTTCCCCATGGTGATGGATTCCGGTAATTCTACGTTCCAGAGTTCTAAGAGCTGTAGAATTCTCTCCCGGATCGCGCTGTCTGTAAGATTTTCATTTAGGGTTGCAACAAGATCCGAATCCGACTGATAAGAGGTCAAGCCCTCTACTGCGCCGCAGCCGCCCTCGGTTCCTGTGATAACGACTCCCACGCCCACATTAGGGGAAAGTGTCACATCTCCGTTTTTCTGGGCGGATCTGTCACTGTAATAACCCGGCAGCAGCAAGCCGATTCCCGTGTTTCGTCCAGCAACACCGCCAATATCGGTGGTAGATTTTACTGAATGGATCTCCATATCCGTCACATTGTTAAAGCTTACACCGCTATGAAAGCCCGTCACACCACCTGATGCGGTTTTATTTACCGTGCTGCTCACCTCGATGCTGCCCTTTGCAATGTTGCTGATCACTGCAGAACGGGCGAAGATCCCCAACAGACCTCCCGCATAGATGCGGCTTCCAGACTGGGATGAAGCGGCAAGATTCACATTGACTGAGCAGTTATTGACCACACTTTTTTCCAGCCGCCCGGAGACAGCTCCGATATACACCGCGCCGGTATTCGACTTGGCGCTTAGATTACCGGTAACCGTAACACCGCTGATATAGCAGTTCCCCCGCCGACGCGGCCAGACCTGCGACAAATACATTGCGGCTGGCGTTCTTTGCATGGATCTCCACATTTTTAAGGGTCAGGTTTTTCACTTCAGCCTCGCTGAGGTAAGAGAACATCCCTGCAAAAGCCAGGTTGGCCGGCGCTGTTATGCTTCCGGTTTTTAGATTAGAAATTGTTTTATAGTTGCCGTCGAACGTTCCCTTGAACACATGGGGTGCATTTCCGCCAACGCTCTGCCACTCCTCGGTTAAGGTGATATTCTTTGTCAGTTTTACATACTTTCCATGATAGGATTCATCTGTGTTCACAGAGGCTGCAAATTCACGCAGCTGGGTCTCCGTTGAAATCTGGTAAGGATCCTGCTGTGTCCCTGCCCCTCCTGCGAAAATGGCAGCGTCCACAGAACCGTAACCAGTCGTATCTCCTAAAATTGCCTTTTTGAAAATGGTACTCACCGCTTCCCGCAATCTGATTGTGGCTTGATCGGTCCCGGTCAGTGTGCTGATTCCATTAGACGACTTTACCTGTTGCAGAAGATTGGTAAAATCAAAGCTTTCACCGCTATAAGAGACCACGGAGATATCCTGTATCTTGTCCCGCGCAATTTGGACTTTGACGATTAGGCTCTTGTCCTCACTGCGGCCAAAATAAATACCGTCATAGTAGTCTCCCTGATACTCCGCTTCGGGGATATCAGGCTGAACATAGGTGATAGCAGCTGCTTCCCCCTTCGGGCTTACCTCACGGTCATCTAGTTCCCATTTTTTCAGTACCGCCTTTGGCCACAGGGTTTCCACATCAACTGAAAACTCATGGAAGTTTGCATTGAGCTTTGCTGCAAAGGCCTCGGTACCGGTGTCAGTGGTTGTGATGCCCTCCATCCCATAAGCGATGCTGCCGCTGTAAGCCTCGCCCTCATCGTTAATTCCCGGGCCCACGAGCCAGCCTGCATATTCGACGGGGCTGATCGTCCTGCCTTGGATCTCTTGTGTTGCGTCAGTAGTATAATAGGATTTATACAAGTTCCCAATCCCGGTTACCCATCCCGCCAATACGCCGACATAGGTAGAATAGGTATCGGTGCTGGTCTTTGCCGACGAATAGCACTGCACCATGGTTCCTGCAAAAACACCGGAGATTCCGCCTACGGCAGCCATTCCTTCATACTCTCTCCCGTCAGCATTTCCACGCCGCGCTGTTCCGGAGATATCACCTGTACTGTAGCAATTGGCAATCAGTGCTCTATTAGAGAGGCCCACAAGGCCGCCTGCCTCGGCAAGCCCCCCCTGCGCTCCGCTGAATACGGTGGCATGACTCGCTGAATTGACCAAAGCACCTTTGGATTGATAGCCGATCAGACCTCCTCCGAAATGATTGGCCTTCCACAGAGATTCCCCTGATCCGTTGCCTGAGGTACCATAGACATTCCCCGAGACGCTCAGACCGTCAACAAGCGTATTTTCCGCATACCCGGCCAAGGCTCCCACATAAAGGGAACCCGCTCCCTCTACATATAGTTCCGCATCGATACTCAAATCTTTTATCGTTGCATTTGCTAAAACACCGAAAAGCCCGAAATATCGGGTATCAAGCTCATCATATTTCGGGCTGTCGCTGCTTCCAATATACAGCCCGGAAATGGTTCTCCCTTTTCCGTCAAAGATCCCGCTGAAAGCATACTCACCTTCACCAACAGGGATCCATTCCTGGGTCAGTGCAATATCGTATGCAAGGGCGATATGTTTACCAGAATAATCAATTTTATCCGTTAGAGACACTGCAAATTTGCGGAACTGACTCTCACTCGCAATCAAATAGGGGTTGTCCGCCGTACCAGTGCCCCCTGCAAAGATAGAAGGATCAATTTCGCTTTCTGCCCAAAGAGCACTGCTCAGAACGACACTTCCGCCTTCTAATTGCCAGTCGTAGAATTCATCGTTGATCTTGTCTGTCATACCGGCCATCGTTATTGTCGTAATCTTTCCCGCCGCAAGTTCAGCTCCTGCATTCCTTGCAGTGGAAGAAAGACCGCCTGACATCAGGTCTGCAAATTCCTGCGTAGCCAGCGTACTTTCACTTTTACCCACTGAAGACGCATCGATCACTCCGCTGAGATTTCCTGCTCCGTTTATTGTACTTGCATTCCAGTACGATCTTATTGCGATCGCTGCGGCTGCCACATTGCCCGCAAGTCCTCCGGCTCGTACTTTATCACCGGTTGTTGTAACGTCTCCCGACGCATAGTTATTATAATAAAGACCGCTTAGGGTTCCGGCCAGCCCTCCAACGTTGCTGTCATTTGTAAAGCTGCTTTTACCGTTGACACTACCCAGAGAATAGGAATTGATCACCATGGAATTGATGCTCGCCATTCCTACCAGCCCGCCAGCATTTAGCATTCCACTTCCTGCATCAATGGAAACCGTGATATCTGCACCACAGTTTGAGATCAGTCCATATTGATTGCTGAATCCGATCAGGCCTCCAGCCATAGTGGCAGCAGTATTGGTCATACCCAGGCTTCCCTCTACAGTGCAATGATCCAAAATAGTACCTACGCCAGTGGCAGGTTTACTCTCTGCAAAAGCTGCTAAAGCCCCCGCATAGGATGTGCCCGAACCTTGTATCACCATAGAAACGTCATCAAGATGAAGGTTTTTGATTTCTGCCGTATTTTTCATAAACCCGAAAAAGCCTGCGTAAGAGATAGCTGCAGGGGTTGCACTCGTACCAATTTGCATTCCGCTAATGGTATGGCCCTGTCCGTCAAACACGCCTGCAAAGGCTATTGTCGAACTTGATCCGATGGGCGTCCATTCTTTCGTTAGCTCCAAATCTGAATCAAGAGAAATATACGTCCCCTCAAACATCTCTCCTGCATTTACCTGCTCGGCAAACCAGAACAGCTGAGTATCACTTGATATTACATAGGGATTGTTTGCGCTTCCATTGCCGGAAGAGAATCCGGGTTGTGCTTTGTTCAGCGCTTTGTTCGTAGCCCCAAGGATTGCGTTTGAACTTAACGTTGCCCCGGCAATGGCATCCACATTCTCGGTTCCATTGTTCTCTTTGATCTTCTCCAGAACCTTAATTGCATTACTCCAATATTCCGGCGTCTCATTGGGGCCTTCGGCCTGAATGTCCGTAATTTTATCGTCTTCCACCTGTATCGTCACTTGAACCTGTCCCCCACGACCCTCCGCAGTTCCCGTATACATCCCGTTCGTGCGGGTGGCCGCAAAGACCGGGGTTAGTGTTGACAAAACCATAACAGCTGAAAGAATCATTGCCATAAGCCGCGCGTTTTTTCTTTTCATCATAAAAACTCATCACTCCTTTCCTTTTTACACAAGTTGCTTTCACTCATTCGATCAGTACAATCTGCTATTCTACAAAGTTATCCCTTTACTGATCGATTGGCCGGCGCATTAGTTAGCATTAGCTAACCTCGGTGCAAACAGAATGGTTAGCGCTTGCTAACCATTCCGCAAAAACATTGGTTAGCTTATGCTAACCAGCTGATTTCATTCTAACATTTACCAATTTTTTTGTCAATTTTTTCTCAAACTTTTTTAGAATTTTGATATAGCCCAACGAAAAGGGCGCAAGATCATTTCATTTGAAAGATTCTCACGCCCTATTTTTTTAAGAGATTGCAGCTACAATCCTCTCTCCGGCTTCCTTTGTTCCCAAAGCTTCCTTACCCGGACTCATGATATCCGGCGTTCTTCCTCCATTGGACAGCACTGATTTCACAGCCGCCTCAATGTCATCCGCTTCCTTGGATAAGCCAAAGGTATATCTTAGCATCATAGCAGCAGATAAAATGGTTGCCATAGGATTTGCCTTATTCTGCCCTGCAATATCCGGTGCCGAACCGTGAACCGGCTCATACATGCCAAAGTTTCCTTTTGCAAGGCTGGCGGATGGAAGCATTCCGATAGAACCGGTGATCATGCTGGCTTCATCGGAAAGAATATCTCCAAAGATATTGCTGGTGACGATCACATCAAATTGCTTGGGATTTCTGACCATCTGCATTGCTGCATTATCAATGTACATATGGCTCAGCTCCACCTCAGGATAATCTTTCGCCGTTTCCGTTACAACGCTTCTCCAGAGTCTTGAACTTTCCAGAACATTGGCCTTGTCTACGCTGGTGAGCTTTTTATTCCGCTTCATAGCCATATCAAAGGCAACGACTGCGATTCTCCGGATTTCTTCTTCCGCATACTGCTCCACATCGTAAGCCGCCCTGCCAAGCTCGGTATCCTTGTATCCTTTTTCTCCGAAATAGATTCCGCCTGTCAGTTCTCTGACCACAACAATATCAAGCCCGCCTTCGATAATCTCTGGTTTGAGCGGGCAAGCTTCTGCAAGCTCTTCAAAAAGCAATGCAGGACGGAGGTTTGCGAAAAGACCCAGTTCTTTTCGAAGACCAAGTAAAGCTCGTTCCGGTCTCTGATCTCCCGGAAGGGTATCCCATTTCCAACCACCTACTGCACCAAGCAAAACTGCGTCACTTTTCTTACATACATCGATGGTGTTTTGCGGGAGACACTCTCCCAGCGCATCAATTGCAGCTCCACCTGCAAGTACTGTTTCATATTCAAACTGGTGTCCGTATTTTACACCGACTGCATCCAAAACCTTAACCGCTTCCGCAACCACATCAGGTCCGATTCCATCCCCCGGAACCAAAGCAATTTTATAATTCATCCATACACTCCTTCGTTTATTACAGGTTTTCCTTAACGTAATTCACCAGTCCGTCCGATTCAATAATCTTGCTGATAAATTCCGGGAATGGCTCTGCCTGATAGGTTTCACCTTTTGTCATATTTCTGATCTCGCCTGTTTTGAAGTCCACTTCCACTTCGTCTCCCGCGTCAATTTTCTTTGCCGCTTCTTCACACTCCAAAATTGGCATTCCGGTATTAAAGGAGTTGCGGTAAAAAATTCTAGCAAAGGTAGGGGCGATTACACAGCTTACTCCCGAAGCCTTAATTGCGATGGGCGCATGCTCTCTCGATGAGCCGCAGCCAAAGTTCTTTCCTGCAACAATAATGTCGCCTTCCTTTACCTTGTTCACAAAATCAGCGTCGATGTCCTCCATGCAGTGCTTTGCAAGCTCTGCAGGCTCGGAGGTGTTCAGGTGTCTTGCAGGGATGATAACGTCGGTATCAACATTTTCCCCATATTTAAAAACTTTTCCCATAGCCGTATCCTTTCTTCGTTTTCTTTTAACCAGTATATTTTCTTGCGAGCGGTTCCCCGCAATTTGGAAACCATTGCGGAGGCAAATCGTCCGAAAGCAAATGCAAACCTCTATAAACTTAATGGTTGCATGCAGCCTTCCCGATTTGCGGCCGCGTAATCTGTAAATGATTCTTTCGATGAACCGTCCGAGCACCTTGGTGCGAGCGGTTCTCCGCAATTTGGAAACCATTGCGGAGACAAATCGTCCGAAAGCAAATGCAAACCTCTATAAACTCAATGGTTGCATGCAGCTTGAGCGATTTGCGTAGGAATGGTTTACAAATTTTCTGGGTTGAAGATCTTCCCCTTCACCGCTGTCGCTGCCGCAACTGCCGGACTGGCGAGATAAATTTCCGAATCAACATGACCCATTCTTCCTACGAAATTTCTGTTTGTGGTCGCAACGGCTCTTTCGCCTGCCGCAAGGATACCCATATGTCCTCCCAGACATGGTCCGCAGGTAGGGGTTGAGAACACTGCTCCAGCTTTAACAAATATCTCCGCATAGCCTTCCTTCACGCACTCAAGATAGATCGCCTGCGTTCCCGGAATAATAATGCAGCGCATATTCTTAGCAACTTTTTTCCCTTTCAGAATCTTGGCGGTAACCTTCATATCCTCGATTCTTCCGTTGGTGCAGGAGCCTATCACGACTTGATCGATCTTGATATCTCCCACCTCATCGATGGTCTTTGTGTTTTCCGGCAGATGAGGAAATGCCACAGTCGGCCTGATCTTAGCAAGATCAATAACATAAGTCTCATCGTATTCTGCATCGGAATCTGGCTCATAAACCTTTATCTTTTTCTTGAAGGCTTTATTCTTGTTCTTGTGCTCCTTCATATACTCTTTGGTCTTGTCATCTACCATGAAAATTCCATTTTTCGCACCTGCTTCGATGGCCATATTTGCCATGGCAAGGCGATCGTCCATGGAGAGATTTTTCAGGCCAGAACCCATGAATTCCATCGACTTGTAAAGGGCTCCGTCCACACCGATCATACCGATGATATGGAGAATTACGTCCTTGCCGCTTACCCACTTGGTTGGCTTTCCAATCATCTCGAATTTGATGGCAGAAGGAACCTTGAACCACGCCTTTCCTCTTGCCATACCCGCTGCCATATCTGTGGAACCGATTCCTGTGGCAAACGCGCCCAGTGCTCCGTAAGTGCAGGTATGTGAGTCTGCCCCGATGATAGCGTCCCCCGCTACAACGATTCCCTTTTCCGGCAAAAGTGCATGCTCGATTCCCATCTCTCCTACTTCAAAGTAGTTTTCAATTTCCTGGTCCATGGCAAACTCTCTCAGCGACTTGCATTGCTCCGCTGCCTTGATATCCTTGTTGGGGGTAAAGTGATCCGGTACCAATACGACCTTATTTTTGTCAAAGACCCGCTCTGCACCCATTTTATTGAATTCCTTAATGGCAACGGGTCCTGTAATGTCATTTGCCAGTACAATATCTAAATCTGCTTCTATAAACTGTCCGGCCTTGACCTCTTTCAGGCCTGCGTGGGCAGCTAAAATCTTCTGTGTCATCGTCATTCCCATGGTCTTAACCTCCTTAATCAAGATGCTTTTCGTAGATCATCTTGTTTACCGCGTTGATATATGCATGGATACTTGCCTCAATGATGTCGGTGGACAAGCCTCTTCCGGCAAATATCATTCCTTCCTTATCGCTGATCTTAACCAGCGCATCGCCTAATGCGTCTTCACCCTCGGTCACGGACTGGATCTGATAATCTTCAAGATTAAAGTCGATCCCCACAATCTTCTCAATGGCTTTAAAGGATGCGTCGATGGGGCCTTCACCTCTGGATACCTTTTCAATTATCTTTCCGTCCTTGATCATTTTTATCACAGCAGTAGACGTGATTGCATTTCCGCTGTTGATCACAAAGCTCTCCATGCTGTAAGTCTTGGGTACCTGAACCGCTTCCTTGGAAATCAACGCCTCGATATCCCTATCATAGACAGATTTTTTCTTATCCGCCAGTTCTTTGAACTTCTGGAACATTCTATCGATTTCAGCTTCTGTCATCTCGTATCCTAAGTTCTTCACCTTGTCGCGGAAGGCGTGCTTTCCTGAGTGTTTGCCGAGTACCAGATTGTTCTGGGTGAGACCGACGGATTCCGGAGTCATGATCTCATAAGTTTCTCTGTTCTTCATAACACCATGCTGATGGATGCCCGACTCATGGGCGAATGCATTTTCACCAACAATCGCCTTGTTGGGCTGTACCTTGACACCGGTGATTCTGGAAAGAAGGTTGGAGGAGCGCACAATCTCTGTCGTGACGACCCGTGTATCCGCCTGAAGGCTATCCTTCCTCGTGTGCAGCGCCATGATAATCTCTTCCATGGCTGCGTTTCCAGCTCGTTCACCGATACCGTTGATGGTACATTCAATCTGCCCTGCGCCTGCTTTGATCGCTGCCAGAGAATTGGCTACCGCAAGGCCGAGATCGTTATGACAATGGGAAGACAGCGTGATATTTACCATGGAAGGCGCAAGCTCCTGAACCTTCATCAGAAACGCATAGTATTCATCCGGAGTTGTATAACCCACTGTGTCAGGCAGATTGATGGTCGTTGCTCCCGCTTTGATGACGCCTTCAATCACTCTCGCCAAAAACTCCGGTTCGCTTCTCGTAGCATCTTCGGCTGACCACTCAATGTCGCTGCAATATCTCTTAGCATGCTTTACCATTGCCACAGATCGCTCATATACCTCTTCAGGAGTCATTAGAAGCTTATATTCCATATGAATGGGTGAGGTTGCAATAAAGGTATGAATTCTGGGCGAGACTGCACTGGAAAGTGCTTCCCATGCTCTATCAATATCTTGCTCCATGGTTCTTGCCAGACTGGCAACGGTACAGTCTTTGATCGTTTCCGCAATGGTCTTCACCGAATGGAAATCTCCGGGGGATGAAATTGCAAAACCAGCTTCAATAACATCGACCTTCATCCGCTCAAGCTGTTTGGCCATCTCAATTTTCTCTTTCAGATTCATGCTGCAGCCTGGAGACTGCTCACCGTCTCTTAATGTGGTGTCGAAAATTTTAATCATTTTGGTCATTGTGTTTTCCTCCTTATACAAACGAATCGATCGCTTCAGCCGGAGCTTTTTTACCAATTAAAAAAGTCCCTGAAGCTTTTTGATAAGCTCCAGGGACGATAGTATTCTACCGCGGTACCACCCTGATTACTGTATAAAACAGTCAACTCACCGGATTCTAACAAATCCTCGGCCTTGATAACGGGGCCTTCCGGGACACCTTAATAGCAGTTGCTTTGGGGCGCCAGCTCAGGAGCGAGATTGTCTTTTTCCGCATATCGGTTCGCAGCTTCCACCGACTCTCTGTAATGCTTTTCGAAAAAACAAGTACTCCGTCATTGCATTTAATTATTGTTGTTAGTATACTAATTAAAATTCCTGTTGTCAATGTTTTTTTCTCTGTTTTTTTGTCCCCTTTTTTACGCCTTCTTGAATGGAAGTTGCGTGCACAGCATTCACGGCAAGGAGAGCAGGGAGCAGTTAAAACGTTGGAAGGGTGAAGAAAGCCGATAGAAAGCAACACCTTCTACCGGCCTATTTTTTTATTATTATGATTTTTATTTGACGACTTTTCTTGCCTTCAGCGGAAAGATTATTTACTACCTATATACTCGTCATCTATGGTAGCCGGTTCATCGGGTGAATGAACATCAAATTTTTCACCGGCTGGGGCTTTGATATCATGGATTGCTGTTTCATCATCCTTC
>JAQSXD010000477.1 GCA_029266295.1 Bacillota bacterium
CTTTGGAACCGGTGTGAATGAGCGGTATACGTTGGTCGGGGAAGCATCGAGACCTACTGTAGCCAGATCAACTTCGATGTCTTTTGCATTCCAAACCTTAATTTCTTTATTCTTCAGACCGAAGATTCCGTTGATGGACATGTATCTTGGCTGATTCAGTTCCTTGATTGCGGTAAGCATGCAGGGAGCCTGAATCTTGATCAGCTCATAGCCGTCTTCCATAGCTCTTTTTACAGTGATGTCCTTCATGTTGCTTTCAATCTTGAACTCTGCTACGTATGTAACCTGTGGTAATCCAAGTTTTTCTGCCAGCTGAGGTCCAACCTGAGCGGTATCTCCATCGATGGCTTGACGTCCTGCAAACAGAAGATCGCAGCCGCCCAGCTTGTGGATTGCTGCAGCAAGTGCGTTTGAAGTTGCCCATGTGTCAGATCCGCCCACTGCTCTGTCGCTTACGAGAATGCCTTCATCTGCTCCCATGGCAAGACATTCCAGCAGCATATCCTTTGCCTGTGGGGGGCCCATGGTTACTACCGTAACGTGGGTGTCAGGATATAGATCTTTCACTTTTAACGCTTCTTCCAAAGCGTTGGCATCGTCATGATTTAAAATGCTTGGAACGCCTTCTCTGATCAGCGTTTTCTTCACGGGGTCAATCTTAATTTCGTTGGTATCTGGAACCTGCTTTGCGCAGACGATAATTTTAAATGCCATTTTTATATCCTCCTCCTACTAGCTCGCCCAATTTGTGGCGCAAATTGATGGCGAACTTATGCACAGAAATCGCAAATCTCCGATTTGCTGATTTCTACTGCCAATTATTTACCGAATACGGATGCTGCGATAACGATCTTCTGTACTTCCGAAGTACCTTCATAGATCTCCGTGATCTTCGCATCTCTCATCATTCTTTCAACCGGATAATCCTTCGTGTAACCGTAACCTCCATGAAGCTGTACTGCTTTGGTTGTTACGTACATTGCGGTTTCCGCAGCAAATAATTTTGCCATTGCAGAAGCAGGGCCATAAGCAAGATGCTTATCCTTCATATCTGCAGCTTTATAGATCAGCAGTCTGGCTGCTTCGATTCTTGTTTTCATGTCAGCAATCTCAAACTGAAGCGCTTCCATCTGAGAAAGCTTCTTTCCAAACTGTTTTCTGGATTTCATGTATTCGACGGTCACATCAAAAGCGCCCTGTGCGATACCGAGCGCCTGGGATGCGATTCCGATACGACCTCCGTCAAGCGTTGACATGGCAACTTTAAAACCGTCTCCAACCTTTCCAAGAAGATTTTCCTTTGGCACTTTACAGTTCTGGAAAATCAGCTCGGTCGTTGAAGATGCACAGATGCCCATCTTGTCTTCCGTCTTTCCGATAGAGAATCCTTCATAGTCTTTTTCAACGATAAAAGCACTGATTCCGCCTCTTGTTCCCTTGGATTTGTCAGTCATGGCCATCACTACAAAGGTATCAGCATATCCTCCGTTTGTAATAAATACTTTTGCGCCATTGATCAGCCAGTGGTCTCCCATGTCAACGGCTCTGGTCTGCTGTCCGGCAGCGTCAGTTCCTGCATTTGGTTCCGTCAATCCGAAAGCGCCAAGCTTTTCACCCTTTGCAAGGGGAATCATGTATTTCTGTTTCTGCTCCTCTGTACCCCATGCCCAGATCGGCCATGCACAAAGGGATGTATGTGCAGAACAGATAACACCCGTCGAAGCACAGACTCTTGATAATTCTTCTACCGTAATGGCATAGGAAATATGATCTCCGCCTGCACCGCCCAATTCTGTCGGGAATGGTACTCCAAGAAGTCCGTACTCACCCATTTTTTTAACATTCTCAACAGGGAATCTGTGTTCTTTGTCAATCTCCGCCGCAATTGGCTCGACATCGTTAACAGCAAACTCTCTTACCATTTTTTCAATAGAAAAATTTCGACTTGAGAAATTTTTCTTACCTTTGAGCGTTTCAACGAGACAGCGTTTTTTGTCTCGTTTTAACGTTTTCATTGTTATAAAAATAACATTATACAATTTCAGTAAACAACATTTTTGCGCAATTTGCAACCCTTTCTTAAGTGCTCATATTGTTTTTTTTTGCGTACCCGATTCCCTCAAATATACTGAAAATTCAGATGTTTTGGGTTTTTTCTTACCCTTTTCGATTGCCGTATTGACATACTCATTTATAGTTGCATATTGAGCATTTTTTACCCATATAACCAACCACAATATCATATACTTAACATTTTTCGACAGGTTTCTAAAACAAAAAGAACATTGTATAATTTTATCATCTTTTGTCAGCAAACATCACCACCGTGCTGTCTTTGTTAAAAAATTAAAAATCAATATAATAATAGGCGCAGCGAATGAAAATTTGCTGCGCCTTTATGATAATGATATATGTCCTATTTCATTTCTTGCCTTAAGGCTGTTAAAATCTTTTTTTCGATTCTTGACACCTGTACCTGTGAGATCCCCATTAAGCCTGCAACCTGTTGCTGCGTCATATCCTTGAAATAGCGAAGAGCGATGATCTGTCTCTCCTTATTTGATAATTTACCAATAATGCTTTTCAAGTGTATCATATCGATGTTCCGCTGCTCCGTATCGGTATAAAGCTCTTTTCCTGTGCGCTCCTGCCTGTCGGGATCATCAAGGCTTTCCAGATTGGTGAGCGCATCACTGGCTTCCATCAGGTTCAGAATCTGTTCCGTTTCCATCTCCATCAGGGCGGCAAGTTCGCTCACCTTTGGATATCTGCCATTTTCATTATAGAAGCGCTCTTGGCAGTGCTTCATATTTTTTATATCCTGCTTTACCTGTCTTCCAACTTTAATTCTTCCGTCGTCCCGCAGATAACGTCTGATCTCACCAAGAATCATCGGTACCGCATATGTGGAGAACATCACGCCATAGGTACTGTCAAACCGCTCCACAGCCTTTAGTAGACCAATATACCCGATCTGAAGCAAGTCATCCAGTTCATAGCCATTTCCCATAAATTTCAAGGCTATATTTTTCACCAGCCCGGTATTTTGTACGATAAGCTGCTCACGCGCCCATTCGTTCCCATTTCTAGCCTGCTCGATTAGATCATATGTATTCTCTTTGCTTCTGACAACGTTATTAGAACTCATAAGCCATGTCCAGATTCTTAATCATTGTAATTCTGGTACCTTTTCCCGGGGCGGATTCAACTTCCAACTTATCCATGAAGCTCTCCATAACCGTAAAACCCATACCGGAACGCTCCTCACCGGGCATTGTTGTATACAGCGGTTCTCTGGCTTTTGTAATATCTTCAATCCCCACGCCGTTGTCCATTACGGAAATCATCAGCCTCCGTTCCTGATCCACCGTACATTCCATCGTTACAAATCCTTCTTTCTGGTCACCATACGCATGAATGATTGCATTGCTGACAGCCTCGGAAACTGCTGTCTTTATCTCCGTTAATTCTTCTACGGTAGGATCAAGGGGTGCAACGAAAGCAGCTACAGCTACTCGGGCAAAGCTTTCATTTTCA
>JAQSXD010000125.1 GCA_029266295.1 Bacillota bacterium
GCTGCAGCCGTACCGACCTGGGTCACGATTGCGTCTCTGGACATATTGCTGGTATGTGATCCCAGTGAAAGACAAAAGATTGTATCTCCATCCCATTGCGTGTGGTTGGGGGATATGGCGCGTGCCATTCCATCATCAGCAAGTCTGGCCACCCGGTTGGCTTCCGCTTTTGTCAGCTGCTCATTCGTCGCCACAACCGCAATTGTGGTATTCCTATTAAAGAGTGGGGATGGTACGCCTTCCATCATAGCTCGCGTTTGATTCACGAAGGTTCCGTCTGGAGTGAGTGCCCCTACCACAATACGCCCCTGATCCCATATGTCTCCCAGAGCATTGACAACCGCAAGAGCTGCGACTACAGGGCCGCCGGGAATCTGGATCGAAGCGGTTCCCAGTCCGCCCTTCATTGGTGCTCCATAAATTTTCCCGATTGTTGCGCCCGCTCCTGCTCCCACATTTCCTTCGGACACGGGTCCGGAATTTGCTGTCAGGCAGGCAGCATACGCCATGGCAGCATCCGGCGGATTCGCGCCAGCTGCATAAGGAAGATCGAATATGATTGCGGCTGGAACCAGGGGTACGTCGTCAATTCTATTCTCGACAAGCCAACGCATAACGCCACCGGATGCCGGCAGGCCGAAGAAGCTGCCGCCGGTGAGGAGAACACCGTAAACAGGATATTCTGATGCTCCCGGTCTGATAATATCAGTATTTTGGGTGCCTGGGCTGCCTCCGCTGACATCGACTCCGGGAACAGCACCACTGGGACAAAGGATCACTGTACATCCCGTACGTCCGCTTTTATCTTCTGCATGCCCAACCAGAATGCCGGGAACATCGGTGAGTCCTCCCTGGGTTAATGGATACGCATCCCGACATTTTTCATAAATCAAAGTTATCACCTTCTTTTTAATATGTAGGGCAATGAATGCTTATCGCATAGCCGAATCCTCTCTGATTCGTTTATGGTATCATTCCTTCAAAACGCCAATTTTTATATGGTCCCCATCTATCATATTATGAGAAAGAAAATGTGTGAATGGAGGTATTTATATGATATTGCACAGGGATTTCCTGGAGATTATGAATCGGCTGGTTGGGCCGCTGGATGAAAATACAGGCGCTTTGATCTACGAGAACATCGACTGCTTTTTACATCCAAAGGTTGGCTTGTTTATGCCCGCCAGTGGACAATGCGAGTATGCAATTACGCCAAGCCATACCCACCCCGCATATTCATTTGTCTACTATTTTGATTCTGTTAATGAATTGATCCTTGATGGCAAACGTATCTCTTACGACATTTCCGATGGCAGGTGTCTGGTTGCCATGTCTCCAGACTTTCCGCATCAGGAGCCGGAGCAGGACGGCTTTCAAAGCTATATTGCGATTCAGATCGATTCTGAACTGTTTTGCAAAACCTTTGATCAGTACGAACAGATATTGCCCGTTTTTCACGGCGAACAATTCGCGCCGCATCCGGAGCTTTTGGGCATGCTGAAGTGTTTCATGCTGGAAGCCAGTGAATACGAGCGCAAAAACTCTGATTACTTAAACCAGCTGGCTCTGGCTGTGACACATCTGACCGTGCGATCGGTTATTACCAGCACCCATCAGCTGCCGCCGTTATACGACCGATTTGAGGTTGATAAAGCCATCGCATATATGAACAGCCACTTTGCAGAAAAGGTAACCGTAGAAGAACTGGCAGCACTGACCAATCTATCACCCAGCTACTTTTCAAAGATATTCAAATCTGTTACAGGAGAAACGCCGATTGATTTTCTGAAAACGATGCGATTAAAAAAAGCACGGAATCAGTTGATCAACAGTGTCGATAACATGACTGAAATTGCACTGAAATGCGGATTCAACTCTTCCTCTTATTTTTCCTCCTGCTTCATTGAAAAGTACAGAATGACACCAAGTGCTTTTCGTCAGAGTGTTCAACAGCAAAAGGGCTGAGAAATGTCTGTGAAATGGAAAGACCACTATCGGCTCGTGTTATGCCTATAGTGGTCTCTTGTTCAGGCAGTATATTATTATTTACTCAATATACAACCGGTGGTATGCTTTGCGGAAAATGAAAGACATTCTCAGGGTCATATTTTGCTTTTACCTGTGTTAATTGTACGAAGTTGTTTCCGTAGTATTCTTCCGGCCAGTTCGAAATTGAAAGGTCCTGCGTATGGTTTATGGCTTCATCGTCGGTAACATACTCTATTATGGAATAGGAATCTCTCTCGCTTTTAGACTTCGGGATAATCGAGGATTTTGACAAGGGCATATTCGATTAAAGATGTAATCACGATTCTTCCAAACGTTCATCACTATCCCAACTGCCCTTCAGGTACATCATAAACTTAAAATAAAGCTGAAGGTTTAATCGAATATCTCCATTACTCAGATCCATTTCGGTCAATTCTTTTATTTTGTTTATTCTATATAAAAGTGTATTTCTGTGAATATGCAGAGCTTCCGATGCCGCAACGGGGTTTTCCGGATAATTTAAATAATTCTCTAATGTATCGAGTAAATTCGAATGAAAACGAGAATCATATTCTTGAAGTATTCCAATAGCAGGCGGACAAAACTCATGTATGTCGTGCCGTTTGGAAAGGCTCTTTGCGATATATGCCATCGCATAGTCAGAATAATAATAGATTCCAGGCTTGTGATTGATGTAAATGCCGAGCTCGGCAGCTCTCAGGGATTGGCGATAATGCCGGGAGGTTTCCATGATGTTGAAATATACATTGCTCATTCCTGAGGACAGTTGGTTTAATCCCAAAAACTCAATGAGTCGGGTTTGTTCTTTACTGGTCAATAGTGTTTTGCTTGGTCTGTTGATCAATACGATCAGGTTGTTTTGATATACAGTCCAATGACAATCCGGAATTATATTTCGGATTTCGTGAGCAATCAGGTTAACTTTGCGCTCTTGTACATTCCTGCTAAAATCCGTAATGAACATAACCTGAAAGCAGGAATAAAGCTTCCAGTGCAAATAGGATAGACGCTGTTCGATTAATTTGGACCTATGAAGTTTATCGCTTATCAGGTCAGCTAAAAAATAGCTGTACATAAGACCTTTATTTATTTTATAGAAATCGTTTTTTTCGAGTTCTATCGATACTAATTTACTGAACCGTTCCAATAGTTCGAAGTCATATTTGCGAAAAGTGCGGTTCGTTTCAACGAGTGCAACTAAGCCCACTTCTACTCCCTGAATGGAAATTATTTTAAACAACCAGCCCACAGCAGAATTCTTTCTCTTTGAATATAAAGGGTAAGTACTTTGACTCAATTGTTTAAAAATACTGTCATTTCTCATATCTAATAGATTCTTTTCGTGGATGTATCCAAGCAGCTTTTCTTCTTCCAAAGTATTGTCCTCAAAGGACATCTTGTTGGACATGGCAAGAATTTTATATGCTGTGTCGTTAATAAAAACCGGATTTTCGAAAACTTCAACTGCTACATCAACCAAATACTGAAGACCTTTATTGGCGTACAGCGCGTCAAGCAATATCTGCATGGACGAAACGATTTGTGCTTCATCGATCATGATGTCCGCAATTTTATTAAGAATCTCATGGGGTTCAACGGTATTCTCAACTACTGCCAGATTTAACAAATCATTTTTAATATTAGTTTCTGACAGAGGCAAATCTTCAATACAGATCAGGCTAGTTAAAGAATTCTCATCAATGAACTCCGGTAAATCTGAAGTGTATCCGACATAGATGCAGTTTGGGTAAAATGGGGCTTGATGATGCAGCATGCGCTTATGGGTCTGAATATAAACAGGAATGTCAACTTTAGAGATGATTCTCGGATTAAATTCACCAAGCAGGTTTAAGATCTTTACTAATTCCATAATTCCTCCATTGAAGATCAACTGTGAAATCTCACAAAAATATCAACGATACATCAAAGAATTCTTGTTCATGCTTACATTGTATCATTCGAGTCTTATGTTTACAATTTTTTATGACTGATATTTCAATGATTTGGTTGTGAAAAATCACAAAACAGGAGGTAAAAAATGAAACGTAATGATGTGATCAGTAAGATTATTGAGCGGTGTTGTCAGCTTTTCAACAAAGCTCCTGAGGAACTTGATGAGAATACCGATTTTGCCATCGATCTGAAAGCAAAATCCGGAAATGTGTCTCAGATAACGACGTTTTTGGAAGATGTATACGATGTTGAAATCCCATTTATGGAGTTCAGGAGAAAAGCAACGATCGGTGAAGCAGCGGATTATATTCTTGAATTGATTGACGAGTTCTAAAAACGATTGAGTTTTTATATTTGAGAGGAGATTTTTATGGAACATGAAGTAAGAAAAACCCAGCTTCGGGATGGTGAGATGGAGGTTATTTTCAGCAAGTGCAGAGAGCCCTTCAGTCTTGAGGAGATGGATGTCTCAAAGGACGGCGCGGGTATGCTTGCTATGGGAATGGGACTCTGTCCGCCTTTAAACCAAAGAGTCTATGAGGCCGCGCCAGGAATTATCTGCGAACAGGACGTTCCGGTCCAAATTCGGGATGGGATAACGATCTATTGCGATATTTACAGACCGGTCAGCGAAATGAAGATACCAGTAATTATATCATGGAGTTTTTACGGAAAGCGGCCTGCAGAAGCGATGAGCGAATGGCAGATCATGGGTGTCACTCCTGGTACTGTTTCTAAAATGGCTAAATTTGAATCTCCAGACCCGGCATATTGGTGCCATAAGGGGTATGCGATCGCAAATGTCGATCCGAGAGGCGTCGGCTATTCAGAAGGTGATGTTTCCTTTTTCGGATCACAGGATGGTTTGGACGGTTACGATTTCATTGAATGGATCGCGCAGCAGCACTGGTGCAACGGGAATGTTGGTATGGGAGGAAATTCTGCGGTTGCAATGACTCAGTGGCGTATCGCGGCAATGTGCCCTCCGCATTTGAAGTGCATCGCGCCTTGGGAAGGAACCTCAGACATTTATCGCGAATCACTGTTTGAAGGAGGAATTCCGGCACTGACTTTCAATGAATTCATCATCGGCACCATAACTGGTAAAGGAAACGTTGATAATCCGATTGAAATGGGGAGAAAGTCGCCGTTGATGAATATTTACTGGGAGGATAAGATCCCGGAATTCAAGAATATCCGTATCCCTGTTTATGCAGCCGCTTGTTGGAATCATTTCCACTTAAGAGGGGCTTTCGAAGGGTTCCGCAAGATCAAGTCATCCAAGAAGTGGATTCGCGCGCATCGTGAATTCGAGTGGCCAGATGCGTATGATCTCCATAATCTGGCTGAGCTCAACCAGTTCTTTGACAGATATCTGAAGGATATTCAAAACTGCTGGGAGAGTACCCCGAGAGTTCGAATCGAAGTCGAAGATGCCCTTGACTGTAACTATCAGGACAACAGGCCTGAAAAGGAATTTCCACTAAAGAGAACGGAATACAAGAAACTCTATCTGGATGCAAAAAGTAATACAATGTCCTTCAATCCGGCAGAAAAGGAAGCAAGCTGCAGCTACGATGCAAAAGAAGGGGTTGTGAATTTTGATGTCAAATTTGATGAAGATACGGAAATCACCGGCTACATGAAGCTTCGGCTCTGGGTGGAGGCAGAAGGGCATGACGACATGGATCTGTTCGTCAATGTTCAAAAATTGTCAACACAAAAAGAATGGATTCCCGTTTCCGTACTTGGCGAACCGCATCCCGGCACCTGGGGAAAAATGAGAGTTTCCCACCGGGCTCTGGATGAGGAAAGGTCAAAGCATTTTCAGCCTGTCCAGTCACATCGGAAGGAAGAAAGATTAAAGGAAGGGGAAATTGTTCCTATTGAGATTGAAATTGTTCCGTCAAGCAGGTTCTGGCATAAGGGACAATCCCTGAGGGTTCAGATCGCGGGACGATATATCAGAGAGGGATGGTTTGAACCATTGTCCTGGGATGTGGATAACAAAGGTAAGCATGTGATACATACCGGCGGGCAATATGACTCATACCTTCAGGTACCGGTCATTCCTCCCAGATTTCAAGATGGGGACTGCGTTTACAGATAGCAGAAAAAGATAGATGTGCGGATGAATGTAAGGAGACATGCAATATGATATATGGCATTGGAGTTGACTTGTTTCAGGTTTCAAGAATGCTTAATTTTGAAACCTGTTTGGAGGATCCTTTCTACTTGAATGCATATACCCCCGCAGAAAGAAAACAGGGGAAAGCGAGAGAAGATTCGACCATGTACTTTGCAACCCGGTTTGCAGGGAAGGAAGCGGTGTATAAGGCAATCAGCAGATGCGGATATGATTTCAGACCTAAGGACATAGAAATCATAGATAAGGACGATGGAAGGCCTGAGGCCAAGATCTTGGGAAAAACAGATCAATATTTTAGGGAGCACGTTAAAGGAAAACTCATATTGCATGTTTCTCTTTCTTATGAAACGAAATATGCAGAGGCATTTGCCCTTGCAGAAATACAAAACGGAGGTGAGCCATATGAACATGATGGAAAAAATATATGAAACCGCTAAAGCGTCACCGCAGCGAATTGCCTTTCCAGAGGCTGAGGAGGAGAAGATCCTGCTGGCGGCTCGTGAAGCATGCGATAAGGGGGTATGTATCCCCTACATGGTGGGAGACGCCAGGACGATTTTAGATGCAGCCCAAAGATACGGAGTGAGCGTTGAAAATTTTGTAATCATTGACGTCTGCAAAGAGGACTGGCTTAACAGTCTGATTGCTGACTATGTTAAGAAATCACCATTAATGAACAGTGAAAAAACGATGCTGCGTAAATCCAAAGACACTTTGTATATTGCCCTTATGATGCAGGCCAGAGGCGACGTTGACGCAACTTTTGCGGGAATGATTCATACCACAGGAGAGGTAATTCTGGCAGCGCAATTTGTAATCGGTCTTCAAGATGGCGTGACTATTGCCTCAAGCATCGGAATCTTCGATATCCCAGGATATGAAGGCAGTGAAGGCTCGCTGCTCGCCTTTGGAGACAGTGCGGTATGTGCGCAGCCCGACGAGGAGGAACTCGCCGGAATTGCAATTGCAGCATGCGAAACAGTTGAAAGCCTTCTGGGCTGGGAGCCACGCTGCGCCTTCCTTTCGTTCTCAACAGACGGGAGTACGGAGCATGCAATGGTGGATAAAACAAGGGGAGCGATTGCAATTGCCAAAAAACTCAGACCGGATCTGAAGATTGATGGTGAATTCCAGCTGGATGCTGCAATTTCACCGTCAGTCGCAACGAAAAAGGTAAAAAGAGAAAGTGAAGTCGCCGGAAAAGCAAATATTATAATCTGGCCGGATCTAAATGTCGGAAATATTGGAGTCAAGCTTGTTCAGCAGTTTGCTCATGCCGATGCGTATGGTCCGACTCTCCAGGGATTTGCGCAAGTCGTAAGTGATTGCTCAAGAAGTGCCCCTGTTTCGGAGCTTGTCGGAAATATCGCAATGACTGTCGTCAGAGCACAAAAACAGAAAAAGAAAGGAGTATAGCGGTGAGTAATAATAAACCCTTTAGAATACTTGCAGTCAATCCGGGTTCGACATCAACCAAAATAGCCCTTTTCGAGGGAGAGAACAAGCTGTTCAGCAAAAACGTTGAGCATGAAGCGGAAGAATTAAAAAAATATGCCGAGATCAGTGATCAGCTTCCCTACAGAAGGGATACCATCTTGAGTGAGTTGGATGCGGCGGGAATCAGGCTGGATGATGTTGATGCGTTTGCAGGCAGAGGCGGAGGACTGGCAGCCTGTGACGGAGGTACATACGAGGTAAATGAAAGGCTTTACGAGCATGCAAAGCTTGGCTTTACGGTAAAACATCCGGCAACACTTGGCGCACAGCTGGCAAAAGAGTTTGCAGAAGCTTATGGCGGTAAGGCATATGTGGTAAATCCTCCTGATGTGGACGAATTTATTGAAGTGGCGCGTATCACGGGATTAAAAGGAGTCTATCGAGAAAGCAGGATCCATGCATTGAACCAGAAAGAAATCGGAATTCGTTACGCCGCAGCGCAAGGCAGGAAATATGAAGATCTGAATTTGATCATCTGTCACATTGGCGGCGGCGTCTCTGTTACTGCCCATAATAAAGGAAAAATGATTGACTCCAATGATATTGCCCAGGGCGACGGTCCAATGGCTCCGACCAGATGCGGTTCCATTCCACTGAAGGATATTATAAAAATGTGCTTTTCGGGTGATTTCACGGAAAAGCAAATGCAGTCGTATACGACAAAAGACGGCGGATGGGTCAATCATTTAGGAACCGTAGATGCAAGAGAGGTAATGACAAGGATTGTAGGGGGCGATTCCTATGCCAAGCTGGTTTACGACGCAACCATCTATCAAATCGCAAAGTATGCCGGATCCTGTGCAGCGGCTTTAAAAGGAAAGGTCGATGCAGTTATTCTTACCGGCGGTATTTCGAATGACAAATATCTGGTTGAAAATCTGAAAGCCTATATTTCATTTCTGGCTCCTGTGGTGGTCATTGCGGGAGAGTTTGAAATGGAAGCGCTTGCTGCCGGTGCGATCAGAGTTCTCAAGGGAGAAGAGATGGCGAAGGAATATACGGGAATTCCGGTATGGAACGGATTCAAAGAAGGAGATCCAGATCAAATTTAACGCTAAAGGTTTTATATGCGGCATATTCGAAAGCCTCTAGAAAACTTATGAACATAGAGCAATTGTTTTAATTATCGCATTTTTTTGGCTCTAACCGCCCTTTGTTCGAAACCATAAACACCAGTAAAAAAATGGGTCCAAGTTATCATCCTCATAATATCAGCGGGGCTAAATATGAGTTGTTAGCTTGTCAATATACAGCGTGGTTCGGTTTTGATCTCAATATGAGCCCGGTTAATGATGTCCATCGGCCTGACGGCCCGAAGTCATTGGAAATTCTGGAGGCTGCATGTCAATGTGATATACATGACCTGAAATTTGCTCAGAACAAATTTGTAAAAATTGGCGACACGGACATGCTTGTCCTCAGGCTGGGTATGTCACTTTTCAAAGATATTCAA
>JAQSXD010000126.1 GCA_029266295.1 Bacillota bacterium
GCGGTGATGATCAATAATTTCAAGGATTTCAGCAGTTTCTAATCCGTCTACAGCTTGGGATTTCTCGTTGTGATCCACAAGAATGACGCCTTTTTTCTGTACATCCAGCAAAGATCGTCGGGATATCATTCCGTGATAGGCGCCGTATATGTCCAGTACGGGAAAGTCTCTGTGCCTTACTTTCGCCATGACTTTTTTAACGTCCTCTGTGAAATCATCGGTTTCAAAGGTAATCAGGTTTTCCGTTTTCATAAAATAATGAATCGGTGTGCTTTGATTGATGAGACGAGCTACGATATATGTGTCATAGGGGGTGCTGATGATGCGGCAGCCCTTTTCGGCAGCCATCCTTTTAATGGTGAGGGATACCGGTACTCCCGTGCAAATAATCAGGCAGCCGGCGCTCATCTCGATGGCGCAAAGTTGAGATTCGTAACGATTGCTCAGAATGACGATATCCCCTGCATCAATGAAATTCTCCATGGTATCAGGATTGGAAGCGGCAATGAGTATCTTTCCCTGCTCCACCATATCGTCTTCATTCCCCACCACCATAGTCCCTTCGAGGGTTTCTATGATATTTTTATAGCTTGTGTTCGCCGTTGCAAGAATTTGGTTGTCATAGATATCCATGTTTGCGGTGGCAATATCGTTTACGGAGATAATCCCTTCCAGTCGGTTCTGATTGGTTACCGGCAGTGTTGATACATTAAGATCCCGCATAAGATTCCAGGCTTTTTTCAGTGAGAACGAGCTCTGGGCGCCCTCGGTTCTTCGAATATCAATGTCACTGACCTGTGTGCCGATATCCTGAATGTATTCCGGTATTGCTACATTGAATCGTTCCAAAACAAATTTGGTTTCATCGCTGAGATCTCCTGCTCTTTTTGGGATATGAATATCTTGCGAAATTTTGTTTTTTAGTTCTGCGTATGCGATGGCGGAGCAGATAGAATCCGTATCCGGGTTTTTATGACCGATGATAATAATATTTTTGCTCAATAGGTTTCACCTCCGTTTATGTTTGATCGATCCATTGATTGATCAATTAATTATTCCAAGACTCATGGCTATTTTTCCGATTTCTTCAAAGGAAAATTCCTCGACTGTTATTCATAGAATTTTATCATGCGAAGGGAAATCACTCAAAAGGAATTGATGGTAGGCCTTAAAAGCGGTTGGTATTGTGAGGCGGTCACGAAGAAATGAGGTTTTTACCCACAAATACTCATCATCATTGAATGCTAGCCCGTCGTCTTTAATCAAAATAAGATAACCAGTCAAATGCCATTCGAGATGCGTGAAAATATGCTTTGATTTCTTCAGTTTGGTCACGTTCAGTGAGGAAATGCCTTTGTGCTTCAATTTTTCCATGACGTCAGATTCAGACAATTCCCCTGGATAATTGGGGTATTCCCAAAGGCCTGCAAGTAAACCGCTATCTTCTCGCTTTCTCACAGCAGTGCTGCCTCCGCGGACGAGGAGGAGAACCGTCCTCTTTTCCTTCTTGCGCTCAGCGTTTGGTTTCTTCACGGGAAAGTCTGTGGTTCGATTCCCAAGAAGAGCTTGGCAGTAGCAGGATATCGGACAACTTTCACATTTAGGAATGCCGCTTGGGAGACAGATGGTAGCTCCCAATTCCATGAGTGCTTGGTTAAAATCACCCGGGCGGTTCGCAGGGACGATCGCTTTAACCCATTCAGTCAACAATCGTTTGGTAGAAGTCTCCGTGATGTCCGATTTTTCCGCTGTAACTCTTGTGATCACTCGAAGCACATTGCCATCTACGCAAGGAACCTGAAGCTGGAAGGCGATGGAGCCGATCGAGCCGGCAGAGTATTCGCCGATTCCGGGGAGCTTCAGAAGCTCGTTAAAAGAACGGGGCAACTGCCCGCCGTATTCTTGCATAACGATCTTTGCGGTTTTATGAATATTCCTTGCACGGGAGTAATAACCAAGCCCCTCCCAGAGCTTCAGGACTTCTTCTTCGGGAGCAGCAGCTAGAGAGGAGAGGGTAGGGAATGCTTTCAGCCATCGATCAAAGTAGGGCTTTACCGCCTCGACACGGGTTTGCTGAAGCATGATTTCCGAGATCCAGACAGCATAAGGCTCCGGATTTTCTCTCCAGGGGAGAATCCGGGCATGACTGTCGTACCATTTCAGAAGTGGCAGTACAATATTTTGAAGAGAATCCGCAAAGTTATTTTGTTTTTTTTCCGGTTCTCTTCGACTCCTGCTCTCTTGTCGTCTATCCTTGTTTTTTTCTGTATCGTTGTTTTTTTTCGGTTGCTCCATGTTATATACTTTTATTTCTCTTATTCTTTCTTGTCTCTGTTTTTTGATACTGAATAGTTTGGTGCTATGATCTCGTGAAAGAGAATCATTTTGATTATTCCATTGTAACATGGAGGGGTGTTTGCAGCAAAAGAATTTTGCCTGGAAAACAACATTTTAGAGAAGCCATTTTACAGAAGCGCTGATTGGATGGAGTGAGCGCAGGAATGAATCGACAATTTCTAAGGTTAAACGATTGCAACAAAAGAAACGTCTCAAAAGGGTGTAGCTGTTTCCTCAAACAAACCCTGGAGACGTTTATCATTGATAGGATTATATGAATGCCTTTTCACGAATTGCATTGGAGATCAGCAGATGACCTTTTTCATTGGGATGTATCCCGTCTTCACAGAGATAATCACTATAATTTCCGTTATTCATAAAGCCGGAACGGATATCGATTAGGGGAACTTGTTCTTTCTCCGCCAGATCGTCTACCGCCGTGCTGTACATTTCCTGCCAGCGATAAATTCGATCGACTTCCCCCAGGAAATTCATGATGTTTTTGCCATTGAGTCCTTTGCTGATCCACTGGAAATACCGCGTTGCATCAATTGGCGGTAAATTCATTAATACTGGCTTTCCTCCGTTTTGTTTTACCCTGGCAATTAACTCCTTGTATTTATCCAGAAAGTCTGGTACAGGTGTGTTGCAAAGATGCTGTTTATGAGGATGCGCGGAAACCTCCGCCCAGTTATAGTCGCAGTCATTGCCGCCAAATTCTAAAATCGTATAGTCATAATAGCTCAGCTCACTTTCGTGTTTCTTCAGGATTTCTTCTCCCGTAGAAATGGTGCAGCCAAATTTTGAAAGGTTTAAAATGGGAATATTATTCTGACTCGCTATGATTTGAGCAAAGCTCTCCTTCAGCAATCGATACTTGTTCTTTACGCCGTCAAAGATAACTCCCTTTGCTACAGAATCCCCTAAAATACAAATGGAATGGATCATATCTCAACACCTCCTAATGGAAATAAAAACTATGTAATGTAATATTCGTTATTATATTATGCAATTTTAATAATTTCAATTACTAATTATCAATTCGTCGAATTTTTTTCAAATAAATGTTGGAATAGTTCCAGGTGCCCTATAGGAATCTTTGCCTTGCTGTGGTAAAATTATACTAATGCAAAGATTGGACGTCGAAACAAACCGCGTAGGCAGTTTGCAGCCGGATTCGGATTCGGTTTTATATTTGTATTTTATTAAAAATTAACGGAGCATCATAAATGAAGGAATTGAAGGAACTGATAGACAGGCTGCTCTGTGAGCGGCCGTCAGACTGGGATAATCTGCCGGATATTGAACTGTATCGGGATCAGGTACTGAGCTATATGAAAAGGCAGCATTCTCTGCAGCCGGAAGAGGAACAGTTAACCGGTGCAATGATCAACAATTACATTAAAAGTGGTCTTCTTCCTCGTGCGAGCGGTAAGAAGTATACAAAGGACCATCTTGTCTATTTGACTGCAATCTGTTCATTGAAGCAGGTTCTAAGTGTTGGGGAAACCGATGAACTTATGAAACTACAGCCGTCAATTACTGATGCCAGAAGATTTTATGAAGAATATCAGTCTCTGCTGGATGGAGCATTTAAGGATACCGCGAATAAACTTGACTGGGAAGGGACAGACAATCAGCTTGCAATGGCAGCGCTTCAGCTTGCAATCAGCAGCTATGCGCAGAAACTGGCCTGCCAAAAAATTCTGGATCTGCTAAAGGAAGAAGAAGTTCCGCCAAAGGGAAAGAATCCAAAGAAATGACAAGAGCGCCTCGGAGAGAATCATACACTTGTTTCGATCTCCGAAGACGCTCTCTTTATTTCCATTATTTTTTAAGCGAACCTAAAATCCCTCTGATCAGGCTTCGGCTAACCTCTCGGCCAATTGTTGTAAGTACTGCGCTTGCCGTTTTTTCCAGAGGAGTCTGTCTTTGATATCCCCTGCCAGATGACTTTTTGCCATAGCCTGCAAGGGGAGTATCTTCTTCATCTGTATCTCCTCTTCTGCCTTCTTCAGACATCTGATTTTTCCAATTTCCCTCCTGGTTTGTCTTTTTTGAATTTGCTGATCCGGACTGATCGTCGTTTTTCAGGGTTTCAAAGGCTGAGAACCGATCCAGACGTGCATCATACTTTCCCCTAAGCGATGACTGTGCTATGATTGCCTTTCTTTCGTTGTCGCTAAGGGGACTTAGACTGCTTTGCGGGGGAAGAACCAGAACTCTTTCTACGATCCCTGGGCGGCCTTCCGCATCCAGGCAGGAGATCAGAGCCTCTCCGGTGGCTAGTTCGGTAATCGCGGTAACCGTATCAAAGGCGGGATTTGGTCGGAACGATTCTGCAGCAGCCTCTGCTTTTTTTCTCTCCCCGGGAGTATAGGCCCTTAGCGCGTGCTGAATACGATTGCCCAGCTGGCCTTGTACGTTTTGAGGCAGATCAGACGGACTTTGCGTAACGAAATAAATCCCCACACCCTTGGAACGAATCAGCCGCACCACTTGCTCGATTTTATCGAGAAGAACTTTGGGCACATCTTTAAAGAGCAGATGTGCTTCGTCAAAGAAGAATACGAGCTTAGGTTTTTCCAAATCACCAGCCTCCGGAAGAATCTCAAAGAGTTCCGAAAGCATCCACAGCAAGAAGGTTGCGTAGAGTGAAGGATACTGATACAGCCGTACACTGTGTAGAATGTTGATGAATCCACGTTCCTCCCGGTCGGTTTGAAACCAGTCAAGGATATCCAGATCAGGTTCACCGAAAAAGTAATCCCCTCCTTGATCTTCCAGGATCAGAAGATTTCTAAGGATAGCGCCGATGCTTTGCTTGGAGATGTTGCCGTAAGTAAGCGTGAATTCTTTTCCGTGTTCGCCCACGTACTGGAGCATGGACTTAAGGTCTTTCAAATCCAGCAATAGGAGTCCTTTGTCATCAGCAATGCGGAAAATCACGTTCAGTACGCCAGACTGGGTATCGTTCAGGTTCAGGATTCTAGAAAGAAGGACAGCCCCCATTTCCGAAACGGTGGTACGGATCGGATGGCCGTTTTCTCCGAAAAGATCCCATAGCTGCACCGGAAACGAGCGATATGTAAACTCGGATGCACCAAGCTGTACTGCCCTGGATTCCATTGCTGCCGAGGGGGAACCCTGCACAGCAAGGCCTGAAAGGTCCCCTTTGATATCCGCAAGAAATACCGGAACCCCCATATCACTAAATGCTTCTGCCATCACCTTCAAAGTTACCGTTTTCCCCGTTCCTGTAGCTCCTGCAATCAGCCCGTGCCGATTGGCCATCTTTGGTATGAGGAAAACAGGCTCTATTCCTGTTCCGATCCATAGCTTATTCTCTGAGTACATATTGAATTCCCCTTTCCATAATCCTTACGTGTTAGGGAATCGCTGATTCATTCTGCGCGCACATCTGATCGGCGAATCATTATATCAGCGCTTCCTTAGATAAAGCCTATATTTATAATGGGAATTATACTATCTTTTCCAACAATTGTCAAAATGGTGTCGGCCACGAGAAGTCCTTCTGAACCTCCTCTTAAACACTCCAATTTTAAATAATACTAGAAATACGAACCATTTCAGGGTATAATAATTTGTTAAGAATAAAAAACCGTGAGAGGAGCGGAAATAATCATGATGATAGACAGAATGCTGTTCAATATCCCCTCAGATAAACATAGCCCGGAAGCGATAGAGGAACTTTTAAAACAGCATCGGGAAATCAAATTTGTATCCTTGGTCGGACTGGATATCGGAGGCCATGATACGGACGAAAAGATACCCGTGGAGCTTTTTATTAAGGATATGGATAAATTCCTGGAACATGGCGTGCAGACAGACGGCTCCAGCGTAATGCTTCCTAGAATTGCAGAATTAAACAATGCTAAGGTGGATATCATACCGGATTTGAGCGTGAACTGGTATGTTGACTATAACTTCAGCTATGTTACTGAGGACACCAAATTGCCGGTGGGCACTCTGCGGATTCCATCCTTCCTGATTCACAATGATAATATTGAAGTGGGTTCCAGAGTCATTCTCCGCAACGCGGTAGATGCATTTTGCAAAGAAATGATGGAGCTCCTCAAGGAAAATCCATATATCTTTGAATACCTTGATATTTCTTCAGCCGACGAGATCGACGAAATCATCCTCACCGCAGCAACGGAACTGGAATTCTGGGTGAAGACCCCGGACGACAAAGCTGATAGAGAACAGCTCTCCACCTCTCAGATTCTGAAGGAACAGTATTGGAAAAGAACCATAGGGCCAGTACGTACTGCTTTGGAAAAATCGCTGATGGTGCTGGATCGTTATGGTTTTAATGTAGAGATGGGTCACAAAGAGGTAGGCGGTGTCAAAGCCAAGCTTGGCAGCACAGGTGAATTCGACCATGTGATGGAACAGCTTGAAATTGACTGGGGCTACAGCTCAGCATTGCAGTGCGCTGATAATGAAAATCAGGTGAAATATGTGGTCAAGGACATTTTCCGTGCCCATGGTCTGGATGTAACCTTTATGGCCAAGCCCATCGAGGGCGTTGCAGGAAGCGGAGAGCATACCCATATGGGTGTATCCGCAAGGCTAAAGAATGGTAAAGTGATCAATCTCTTTGCACCCAAGGATATGGAGGCGGACTATCTAAATCCCATCGGGTTTGGAGCGCTGCTGGGTATTCTAAAGAATTATGAGGTGATGAATCCCTTCGTAGCATCGTCGAATGATGCTTTGAATCGGTTGAAGCCCGGATTTGAGGCACCGGTGTGTATCGTAACTTCCATTGGACATACGGCAAAGATTCCCTCAAGAAACAGAACGGTTCTTGTGGGCCTTGTAAGAGATATTAAAAATCCTCTTGCCACCAGGTTTGAGCTGCGTTCCCCGAATCCTAAGAGCGATACGTATCTCGTTTTAGCATCCTCTTATCTGACCATGCTTGACGGAATCACTGCAGCGCTGAGTGCGGGAAAAACGCCGGCAGAGCTTGAGGCATCCCTTTCAAAGCATGCAGGAGAAACGGATTTTTATCTGGAGCAGGAGCGGGCCTACCGAAGCGAGCACGATGTATTTGAAGAATATACAGAGGAAGAACGGGAGCATTTATTTGGGAAGGCGCCGGCAACGGTTTGGGAAAACCTGCAGGCATTCCATAAATACCCTGAAAAGGTGCATGTGCTGATCAACCGGGAGGGAGTATTCGACAAGCTCGCACTCGAATCTTATGAAGAAGCCACTTTGGCAGCTTGGTCCACAGAGCTTCACAACCGGATCATTCCAAATACAATGGCGCTGGTGAGAGAATGCAGAAAACTTCATGAGGATCAGGAATGCACCGATTACGATCTGCAAAACTGGAAGCGGATTCAGGAGCTTAGAATCTATCTTGGTCAGGATGAGATTGTGAAAAAATCCCTTCTTACCAGAATTAAACTTGCATTGGACGGTAAAAACTATGATGAGGCTTCGGACCTTCAGATTGAAATGCAGGCAAAGGTACTGGAACTGATCAATACCTATATGGAATACAGAAAGAATATATTGTAAGGAGAGAGCGATGTTAGATATTAAGCGCATCAGAGAAGAATTTGAAGCAGTGAAGAAAGCGGTGGAATCACGGGGACAAGGCGATTTTGGCATCGATAATGTCATCGCATTGGATGAGAAAAGAAGAAGCATTCTGGCAACCGTTGAACAGATGAAAAACAAACAGAATCTTGATTCGAAAGAAATTCCTAAGCTGAAAAAAGAAGGGAAGGACACCACGGAGCTGATGAAGCAGATGAAGGAACTTTCCGAGGAGATCAAAAAGCTTGACGGAGAGGTCAGCGAGGTGGAAGAGGAACTGAAATCTGCGCTGTTGAATATTCCCAATACACCATCACCCAATGTCCCTGTGGGAAAGAGCGATGAGGACAATGTGGAAATCAGAAAATGGGGAGAACCTCGTGTCTTTGATTTTGAGCATAAAGCACACTGGGATGTAGGGACGGACCTCGACATTCTTGACTTTGAACGGGCTGCCAAGATTTCGGGAGCCAGATTTACAGTCTATAAAGGCATGGGAGCCAGACTGGAACGAGCCATCATCAATTTCATGCTGGACCTCCACACCGGAGAGCATGGATTTACGGAAATCCTTCCGCCTTTCATGGTAAACCGTGACGCTATGACAGGAACCGGCCAGCTTCCCAAGTTCGAGGATGATATGTTCTGGGTACCGGCAAAAGACTTTTTCCTGGTGCCAACAGCGGAAGTACCTGTAACAAATCTCAGAATGAACGAAATTATGGACGCAGAAGAGCTCCCTGTATACTATACCGCATATACGCCATGCTTCAGAAAAGAAGCGGGTTCCGCAGGAAGAGATACGAGAGGTTTGATCCGTCAACATCAGTTCAACAAGGTTGAGCTTGTTAAGTTTGTAAAGCCGGAGGATTCTTATCAGGAGCTGGAAGCCCTTCTCCTTGCGGCTGAAGAAGTGCTGAAGCGTCTTGAAATCCCTTACAGAGTCGTGCAGCTTTCGACCGGAGATCTCGGTTTCTCCTCCGCAATGACTTACGATATCGAAGTTTGGATGCCCAGCTACGGAAAATATGTAGAAATTTCCTCCTGCAGCAACTTCGAAAGCTATCAGGCAAGGAGAGGAAATATCCGTTTCCGTCCTGACACAAAGAGCAAGCCGGAATTTGTACACACCCTAAACGGCTCCGG
>JAQSXD010000127.1 GCA_029266295.1 Bacillota bacterium
AAAGACCAAATACACGAGCCAACTTCTGGCAACGCTGATTTTTATATTCTGATTTTTCCCGTTTATGCTTTCGATGCGCCTGGTTTGATTTATCGTTGGGTCGAAGCACAAAAGGGAGATTTGTCGGGTAAGGAGGCTGCGGTGATTTCAGTGTCCGGAGGGGGAGAAGTGTGGCCGAATACGGGATGCAGAAATGGCTGCTGTAAAGCGCTGGAGAAGAAAGGGTTTACTGTTGTTTATGACAGAATGATGTGTATGCCTGCAAATTTGGCGGTCGAGTTCAATGATGATCTCGTAGCATGGACACTCCGCGCTATTCCTGATAAAGCAAAAGAAATCGTAGAGGATTTATCAGAAGGGGTAACAAAGCGCACGAAGTATTGGAAAGGCCCGCTTCGCAATTATTTAACCAAACTGGAAAATCGAAAAGGATATTTGTTTGCAAAGGATCTTATTATTACTGACGAGTGCATAAGCTGCGGCTGGTGTGCGTCACACTGCCCGGTGAGCAATATTCAGATATCAGAGAAATCATCCAAACCAGTTTTTATGAATCACTGCATGGTTTGCATGCGCTGTGTTTACGGCTGTCCTGTTCGGGCAATTCAGTGTAATAGCTCAGTTGTCTTTCAAAAGGGGTTTGATCTGGATGCGGTAGAAAAACGAATGGAAGGAAGAGAACTAAAGCCGGTGAAACAATGCTGCAAGGGGCTGCTTCTGGTAGGTGTTAAAAAATACCTACTGGAAAAGTGAACGGAATCATTACGATGAAATTAAATAAATCCAAGAAAAAGGAGAGGTACGCCTCTCCTTTTAGAGTTCTTTTAGGTTTTAATGAGAATTGATTATGGAATGAACTCGTATAATTTGTCGTATTAGGTCGTAATCGGGCGAAATCGGTAGAAATAATAACTTGGACTGGTTTGCTTCGTTATGAATCCTTTAACCCCTTAGAACCAAAAAGAGAACTAGTGAAAGGAGAAAAATATGAGAGCAAACAAACGAAATCGGGATAAAGTGATATCGATCTTGTTATTAATCGCTATGATGATATCCCTAATTCCGATGACTGTATTTGCAGAAAGTCCTGTTGTAACAGATTCGACGGACCTTGATGTGTTTATGAACATTGACCCGGCCCTTGGTATTAAAACGTCGGACTTTCAAGGACTGGTGGAAGATAAGCTAAAAGCGCTTAATGAGATTTATAAAGTTGAAAATGATACAAAATCCTACCGGTTCAAGACCTCTGCAGCGACAATTGATCCTACCGATATTACAAAATGGGAGGTATACGACCATTATGACACTGCATGGTATCGCGACGCTGCCGAATGGTATGCGAACTTCAACGGAGATGATCCTATCCCCTCCAACTGGTATTATTATTCTATAACAGACCAATTCACCACAGACGTGAAAGCTGCAAACGCAAAGACGAGTATTAAAACTATGCTAAGCGACAAGGCTGGAACAACTACAACCGGCACAAGCTGGGGGAATACTGCTGGGCTGAAATCCCATATTTATGCCTATAAGGAAAATGAAAAGCCCGCCATGCAGTTCTATGGCTATGGTACTGATGCCTGGGCGGACTTTTTGTACTATCCCGCAAGTGCCAGCAGCTCAAAGAGTGTAAAGTTTAACGTTGATGCGAGCAATGTGCTTCCCCATTCGCTGAAATATGCCGGATTCCTGATCAATGCAGGAACAACGGGAACGGGGAGTTCCAAAACGATGAACGGATATGTGATTCTTTTTGAATACGGACCTCCAAATGGGACAACTCCTGCCACGTATCTGATTGGGGCTTATCTGTATAAGCTTACCAATGTTAATGTAGATACCCTCCATCGATATGGTTTGAAAAATATTGCCAACAGTGCTACCGCGGGATGGACAAAAATAAAAGAGGCAACCTCACCGCAGTTTTATTCAAAGAGCCATATCGAGCTTGCCATAACAAGTGACGGACTGAAGGCAACGGTACAGCAGCTAGACGGCAGCGGCAACCTCACAGGGTCTCCCAGCTACCTGTTCGGAGCCTCGAATGCTTACCAAACACTTGCTGAAACGGGCTTCGGTGGCTTCGGACCCTATGTGGATTATGGCGTTGTCGGCCATACCTGCCAGAATACTTCAAGCTTCCGATATTCCAACCTCGAGATGTCCTTTGCAGAAAGTCTCAGTGGCAGCTCTGCGCTGGAAGCATACCAGTTTACAGACTATCTTAATGACAGCAAACAAAAATTCTTTGTCAACTTAACTTCGCCTTCGCAGAATTATTCTGTGTATGAGGTTATGAATGATACGGACAGCGCCTTCCTCAACATGCTTGCCGCAAATGAGACTGTTCTCATTACCGATGAGCATGAAGGAACTTACTTAGAAAATACTTTGGGGGAAAATGCCAAGGATGTAAACGATATCGATGTCAGCGTTGTACAGCCATTGCTTGGTACAAATCCAAGTGAGACAGAGATTCTGGCGGCAAAGGTAGCGTGGCTGATCTACAGCTCTACCTATAATCCTGAAGAAACGCAAGTAGATCAGCCGGATTCCGTTGCCATCGCATCCCTGATGCTGCTTGATGGACCGGGACAAGGAAGTTCATGGAATGGAGCGAAACAAGTCAATCAGATTAAAAAGGAACTGATGCAGGGGGACACACTTCGGGTTTATTTGAATCCGGACAATAGTCAAAATGCAGGGGGTCTTGCAGCAGCCTATACGCTGGCCAAGCCTGGCGGCACAACGGTACCTTTGACGCCATTCTCAGACAGCGCAAATGGAGGAAAGAATTACTTTGTGGTCAATAAAACCGATGCAGTTGGCGATTACAAGGTAACCCTGAGCTTTACTACCGGAGGTGCCATTACCTCCGCCATACCGGCTACAGCTATCTATTCTGTGTTGACTGACAGCATATCACCCGAGACTTCGATTTCTGTTTCTGGTGCCACTGCAGCATTGACATTTACGAACACGGCTGCCACAAAGAGCGGTGAATATAAATCAAATCTTGATTCCTACGCTGTCTATATCAGTACCAGCGCTTCCAGGCCTGCTGTTGCTGACAGCCTCTATACACCCGTAACAGGAGATACGGCAAGCGTCAATGTGGCAGATGTGGCGAAAGGGCAGAGCTTGACGTTGGATGTGGGAACTACTTACTACTTCCACGTACTTCTAAAGGATGAAGCGGGTAATATCGGCCACACAGCCCAAGACTTTACCTTTGACGGGCCGCAGGTAGCCTTTACCAATCCGTCAGATAATACCTATACTGCCGATACACCATTTACCGGCAGTGCTGTCACCTTTAGCCTGACACCGGGCAGCAGTGACATCGCAGCGTATCGCATCGGTACAGGAGCGTCTTCTCCGGTCTATGGAACGCCAGTTACTGCAGGTGAACATACGAGCATAAATTATGTGCTTCCCATCGGTGAATACAGACTTTGGATTACCGCAACCGATGAGGAAGGCAGAGACGCAGCACCGATAAGCCTTTACGTTAATAATAAGAAACAGCAGAAATTGACAGGGACGAAAAACTATGTTCTTGAGGCAGGGATTGACAAGGAAGTTACCCTCGACCTTACTTCTGCCAGCGTGCCTGCGCTTGCAGAGGGTGAGTCTCTTGGAGCAATTACCTATGGTGAGCCGACGGATCTCAATCATGTTATTTCACTTTCCGATGGCGGAAAAGTGACCATAAGCAAATATGTGGGAACTGCGGCCATTCCGGTTTCAGCGGCAGAAACAGAAAGCCACCACGAGGCAACTGACGTGATTAACGTTCGTGTTGTAAAGCCTTTCTCCGTATCCCTTGCTGCAAGCGCATATTCTACAGCAACGGGTATTACCGTTTATCCCAACTATATTGATGATGGCGGCTTTGGTCTTGGAAGTACGCGGGAACTCAAATACCGCAAGGTTGGTACTACCGAATGGACCACGGTCCCTGCTGCAGATTGGAGCTGGAAATCTGCATACACCTTAGCGTTTCGTGGGCTGGATGCGGGAACGAAGTATGAGATGCAGCTTTTCGGACAGAATGCGAAAGCACAACCGACAACCTCATCCGTAATCCTGCCGTTCAAAACACCTGACGCAGCAACGCCAGGAGGCGGGCCCCAAACGGGCATCGGAACAGCAACGATAACCCTGAAGGACACTGAACCAGGAACAACGTATGAAGTATCGATCCAAAACGGTGATGCATTGGTAGATTCCGATTTGATCCCCGGGACGGGAACGGATATTCCCCATACCTTTGAGAATCTTACCGATGGCTACTATAATATCGTTGTGAAGACTTCTGATGAAACGGTTAGTACGTTGGTTCAGATCAAAGACGGCAAACAGATTCCTGAAAGCATCAGCATCAAGCTCATTGGATCATCCAATGCCCGCTTCAGAATGAACGGAGACAAAAGTCCCGCCATTGCCGTTGGCAAGCTGAATGATTTGTTGAAACCGACCACCAATACCGATGATGCTGCAGGAATGACCGTTGCTGATCAGGAGCTTATTTCCCGCGGCGGTAAAATCCTCATTGAACTGGTTTCCACTGGTCATGAAGAAACCGATGATGCAATTAAAGATGATGTAGTTAAAATAAATCAAATTAAAGGCGGTCAGACGCTGGCGATGCTGGTTGACCTTTCGCTTTTCAAGACTGTTTGGCAGCCGAATTCTGTGACTGGCAGCGACCCATCCCGTGTGACCACGATCCCTGAGAAGCTTACGATTGCCGTTCCCCTGAGCAACATCAAGGGCAGCAATGTAAAGATCTACCGTGTCCATGGTACTGAGGATGCGCAGCTGATCCCTGAGGCGAAGCTGGATGCTGACGGAGTGACTTATGTATGGGCTGACAACTATCAGCTCGACGGGTCAGCATTGACAAAAGGAACCGCAGTCGGCTCTGCGGAATATGTGGTATTTAGTGGTGAATACGCTGTATTATATGTAGACAAATTCTCCACATATGCTGTAGGCTATACGCCTTCAAGAAGCTCCGGATCTTCCCGTCCTGCCGTGATCCAAACCGTGACGGTTGATAATCCTTCTCACGGAAAGGTTACTGGTGATGTGACAGGGAAAAAGGCAGGAGACACCGTAACGCTTAAGGTGACTCCCGATGCTGGTTACGTACTCAGCAAACTGGATATTCGTGACGCAGACGGCAACAAGGTATCTTATACAAAGAACAGTGACGGAACTTACCGGTTCACGATGCCGGCAAGTCCAGTGACGATCAAGGCTGAATTCGAGAAACGGCAGACAGGACTGGCAGACCCATCGGCAACCGGTGTTGCAAAGTGGCTGATTACCGATGATCACATTCGTTATATGGTTGGAGATAACAATGGATACTTCAACCCAGACAAGAACATGACCAGGGCTGAAGCAGCACAGATGTTCTATAACCTTTTGCTGAACAAGGATGTCAGAGTGACTGCCTCCTTTGCCGATGTTGCAGAAGGTGCATGGTATAAAAACGCAGTAGAGACTCTAGCTGCACTTGGGGTTGTTACCGGATATGATGGGGTATACAGCCCGAACAAAAACATCACCCGTGCAGAATTTACTGCAATTGCAATGCGCTTTGCTATAATCAATGGGGGCAATGCATCCTTTAGCGACGTATCCAGTTCCGATTGGGCATATCAATATATTATGTCCGCAGCAGGATATGGATGGATCAATGGCTATTCTGACGGAACATACAAGCCTCAGGCACTGATTACCCGTGCAGAAGTTGTGACCATTGTAAACAACATGCTGGGACGCAGTGCAGACAAAGAATACATTGACAACAACCTTAGCAAGCTGAAAATATTCCCCGATGTGACAAAGAGCAGCTACTGGGCTTATTATGGTATCGTGGAAGCGACAAATGCACATAAACATGAAACTGAAAATGGGAAAGAAACCTGGGCAGACATAAACTAATTATGAACAGGCAGAAACGAAACCCTTATCAGTTGGCATAACCCTATGAATCCCCGATTCAGCATATTTGCTGATCGGGGATTTTATTAAGGGCGGGCCGATGCCGGATTCTTCTTGCAGAAGTCAAGACTCTGAGCTATATTTATAAGGTGGTCCCTGAAAACCATGGCTTGATATGAAATGGGGCTGTATATCCATCTGCAACAAGGGAGAGCAAGTATGAATGTGAAACACAGCCTTCAAATCTTTGACAGAAAAATAATGGGAAGAGTGCTTCTGATTATGGGGCTTATTGCCGCTGTAGTCGTCCCCTTCTATATCGTTAGAAATGCATCACTGCCTTCGATTCCAAGAGTATCCGCTGGTCAGTTAGATCTGGCGGACTGGGACTTTGAGAAAGACGGCAATCTCTCATTGAACGGTGAGTGGGGATTTTACTGGAATCAGTTAATAGATGGCACGGATGACAATTCTCGGGAGCTCCCCGATGCATATGTGCGGGTGCCCGATGTGTGGACGAACTATACCGTGAACGGAAGCAAGCTTCCCGGTTTCGGTTATGCAACCTACACGCTTAAGCTCTATGGACTGGACGGGATAATGGCAATGAGAATGGATCACTGCGCCACCTCCTATGAGCTTTATATTGACGGAAAGTTGGCTGCACAAAACGGTACCATTGGAAAAAGCAGCAAGGAAGCGGTTCCATACTATGAGTCAAAGACGATTATCTTTAGACCCGAGAAAGAAGAAACAATCCTTACCCTGTATATTTCCAACTATACCTATGCAAGAGGAGGACTATGGTATCCAGTTCAGCTGGGCAGGCCCGATGCCATCGGTGACCTAAACAACAGCATCGCCGATCGGAGATCATTTATTCTCGGAAGCGTGATAACACTGATGATACTGTGCGTCTATGCCTTCCTTCTGGGAATTCGGAAACCGTCTCTTTATTATTTTGTATTCATGTCCCTGTGTTCCGTAATCGTCGTTCTTGTTTACGGAGATTACATGCTTGTTAAGATTTTTGAATCATTCCGGGCAGCCATTGTCCTGGAATATTTATCGATTACTCTATTTCCCATGTTTATTGCCTTATTTCTACAAAGTCTGCTTCAAAATTCAGGAAGTCTGATGCGGAAAATGATACCGGCAGTAAGCATCTCATTATTTGTTTTTACATTGGTTACGCCGATTTATATTTTTACGCAGCTGATCGTCCTTATGGAGATCTGGGCTGTGATCATTACCCTTTACCTTCTCTACTGTATTGCTAAAAGTGACAAAAAATATAAATATTCCCTGTTTTTGGGCACTGTGATCATGACTGCAGGGGGAATCGTAGACTTTTTATATCAGGCCTGTATCATCCCGGTCGGCAATATCGCTTCGGTGGGATTTTTGCTGATGCTGCTGATCTTCGGGTTTCCGCTGCTGCAGTACTACATACTTGTTGAGAGGGAGAGAACCTCAGTATTGGAACAGTCTAAGAATGCTGAGATAAGATTTTTAAGTGCGCAGATCAAACCACATTTCCTCTACAATTCCCTTAATGCTGTCGCCAATGTCAGTGAAAAAGATGGGATGAAGGGCAGCCAGCTTATTTTGGATCTGGCAGTATTCCTTAGAAAAAAACTGGAATTTACAGACTTAAACAGAAAAGCTTCTCTGGGGATGGAGCTTGACTTTGTTGAGAAATATTTTGAAATAGAGAAGGCTAGATTTGGAGACAAGATCAAACTGGAGCTACAAATTAATGCACCCCTTGCGTGCGAAGTTCCGATCCTGGTGTTGCAGCCATTGGTAGAAAACTCGGTAAGGCATGGGATTTCAAAAAAACTCACAGGGGGTACAGTCTGGGTCAGGGCAACTGCTTTGGGGAAAAATTTATGCATAGAAGTGCAGGATGATGGAATTGGCATTGAACCGGAAAGACGAAAGGTTTTATTAGTACAGGGTGATGCGGGAGCAGGCGTAGCACTATAAAATATCCATCAGAGAATGCAGCATCTGTATGGCACTGAATTGAAAATACAAAGTACACCGGGCCAAGGTACAACGGTCCGAGTAATCATATCCGGAGGAGAAATAGCATGATCAGAATTGCGGCGGTGGATGATGAATACCATATCCTGGAGCGATTTGAGCGAATGGTTGTAGAATTTGACGAGCTTGAACTATATGGGGTGTTTACCAGCGGCAATGAGCTGCTTCAGTTTCAGGATCTGGGTATTCTGGATGCCGTTTTCCTGGATATTGAAATGCCAGGCATCCAAGGTATCGCTCTTTCAAATTTGATCCTTGAAAAGAATCCTCAGATCTCAGTTGTGTTTATGACTGCATTTGCACAATATGCAGTTCAAGCCTTTGATATCGATGCGGTGGACTATTTACTTAAACCCGTTTCAAATGAGAGGCTTGAAAAAACGGTGTCGAGGCTGAGGGTGAAAAAGGCTTTGGAAAATCGAAGCAATAAGCCCTTTGTTCAGTGTTTTGGAGAATTTGAAATCTTTATTAATGAGGAAATTGTGATATGGAAGAATTCAAAGGCAAAGGAAATCTTGGCATATCTCATGCATAAAAAGGGCGTACCCCAGAGTTGGCAAAAGATTGTGGATGCCGTATGGCCGGAATATAACACAGATAAGGCACATGCAAACTTTAATGCGACGATGTACCTTCTTCGGAGAACCCTGGCGGAAGCAGGAATCGATCATATTCTGGAAAACAAACGTGGGAACTATCGAATCAGGAAAGATGAAATCTTCTGCGATGCATATGTATTTGAGCAGGATGCGAAGCGAGCATTGCTGGAGGAACATTCTGCAGAATTGCACCGAAAGCTGGAGCTTTTATATCAGGGCATCTACATGGAAGAGACTGGTTATGAATGGGCCTATCCCAAAGCGGCGGCACTGGAACAGCTGGCTCATAAGCTAAATCTGGATCTGTAAGGCAAAACTCGGTTTCGATGTGTAAGGACATTCTTGATTTTATACATCATATCCTCTATACTTGTGTGGGATGGTAATTACAGGAGAGTGAAAGAATTGAACAGAGATAAAGTGATAGGTA
>JAQSXD010000128.1 GCA_029266295.1 Bacillota bacterium
TTCACCGATGCTTTGGTGTTAATTACAGATAACTCTGTCAATGTGACTGTAAATAAGCAGGAAATCAGTCAGTCCGATGTGGCTAAGATCTGTGATATCGTCATCAGGGAAACGTGCCGGGATGCCAGCCAAATCGTGATTCAGAGCAAATATTGAGGATTGTAAAAAAAATTGTATCTCCAGTTCACTTCTGCTATAATGGTTCTAGCACTGAATTTTGCTCGTCACTACCTGCAAAATTTAATATACTAGAGGTGAAATGAATGAGCACAGGATCCGATGAAAAACTGGGAACCCTGAAAATATCCGATGATGTCATCGCAATCTGCACCATGAATGCTACATTGAAAACAAAAGGCGTCGCAGGACTATCCAGTGTTTTCTCCGACAATATCTCAAAAAATATTTTCGGGAAAGAGCCTCTTTATAAAGGGATCAAGGTGAATCAAAACGATGACGGGATCGGAATCGACATATATATCATCGTGGAATACGGAGTTAAAATCCCGGAAGTGGCCTGGGATATTCAGGAAAATGTAAAAAAAGAAGTAGAGGCCATGACGGAAGCTGTTGTGAAAGCAGTGAACATACATGTTCAGGGAGTACACTTCACAGACGAGGAGGACTAGAAGACATGCGAAGAACCGAAGCAAGAGAGCTTTTCATGCAGCTGTTGTTTCAGAAGATGGAAGTACAGAATGATTATGGCAAAGAAATAAAGGAACGATTTGTTCAGGAGCATCTGCGGGAATCCAACCAGTTGGATTACTTCAACAATCTTTATGAGGCTACCGTAAGCAACCTTGATCAGATCGACATTAAGTTGGAAGCATGCAGCTCCAACTGGAAAATTAACCGTATGGCCAAGGTTGACCTGGCAATTTTGCGATTGTCAGCCGCAGAGATCTTATACCTGGATGAAGTGCCTGATTCAGCGTCGATCAATGAAGCTGTGGATTTGGCAAAAAAGTTTGGCGGCGATGACTCGGGAAAATTCATCAACGGGATTCTGGGTAAGGTTGTAAGAACGAAAGATGCAGAATAAAGATCTGATTCTCGGCATTGATACCAGCAACTACACAACGTCACTTGCGGTTACCGATATCAGCGGAGAAATCAAACTGGATGCAAGAAAAATATTGACTGTAAAGCAGGGCGAAAGAGGGCTTCGGCAATCCCACGCCCTTTTTCAGCATATGGAAAACCTGCCGGCCTTGATTTTGGAGACATTAGAATCTACAGATAAGCATCGGATTGCTGCGGTGGCAGCATCCAGCAGGCCAAGACCGGTAGAAGGTTCCTATATGCCTGTTTTCAAAGCCGGCGTGAATTACGGGAAAGTTATGGCAGCCAGCCTGGGGGTGCCATTCTTTGAGTTCTCCCATCAGGAAGGACATTTGGAAGCAGTCAAATATAACAGCTCATTAACGGAAGTTACCGATTACCTGGCCTACCATCTTTCCGGAGGGACCAGCGAACTACTGAAGGTTACCAATGGTCAAATCAACATTTTGGGCGGAAGCAGAGATCTTTCCTTTGGTCAGGTTATCGACAGAATCGGTGTTTTGCTTGGAATGGCTTTTCCTTGCGGCAAACAATTGGATCAAATGGCGCTTTCCGTAAGGGACAAGCTTGAAGATGCAAGGAATAAAAAGTTTCATCTTTTGAAGAAGATCCCGGTGAGCGGTCTTGAAATCAACCTTTCCGGCCTGGAAACACAGTGCAGGCGGCAGCTTGAAAAAGGAGCTGATCCTGAATGGCTGATCTATGAATTGTTTCACCATATGGGAAACTGCCTCGAGGTATTAACGGAGAAAGCGGTTATCGAATCAGGTTGCAGCCATGTGCTTTTTACCGGCGGCGTAACCGCCAGCAGCTTTATCAGGACTGAACTAAAAAACTATTTCAACAATCGTCTCGTTTATGAGCGGCCGATTCAGATCATGTTTGGAGATCCTGCCCTTTCCTCAGATAATGCGGTTGGGATTTCCTATCTCGGAGGGAAGGCTTTATGGCAATTAAACCGGTAAAAGTATCACAACTTAACGGTTATATCAAGAGAATTCTTCAATCAGATCCGCTGCTGGGCAACGTATCAGTCATCGGTGAGGTATCAAACCTGAAGCATCACAGCACAGGTCATGTGTATTTTACAATGAAGGATGAAAACAGCAAGATCAATTGTTTCCTTGCATCGGAATACCTAAGGGATCTGCGCTACGAGCTGGCTGACGGCATCGAAATCATTGCCTCAGGATATATTTATCTTTATGAGCGAGGTGGAACCTACTCGCTCAATGTTCGTGATATCGCAGTGGAAGGTCTGGGAAATCTGACTGCAGCTTTTGAAAAACTGAAACAGAAGCTTTCTGGCGAAGGTCTTTTTGATGAAAAATATAAAAAGCCCATTCCATACTTTCCGAATAAGATCGCGGTCATTACTTCTGAAACCGGAGCTGCGGTAAGAGATATCATAAAAATCATCAAGAGCAGGAATAATATTGTTGATATCTTGGTTTATCCCTGCCTTGTTCAAGGTCCCGGAGCTGCTGCAGATATTGCAAAGTCTATTCAGGATGTGAACCGTCTTTTTCCCGAAACCGATACGATTATTGTCGGCAGAGGCGGTGGTTCTATGGAAGAACTGTGGGCGTTTAATGAAGAAATCGTCGCACGGAGCATCTTTGCGTCCAAAATCCCTGTCATTTCTGCGGTGGGCCATGAGACAGACTTCACGATTTCGGATTTTGTTGCTGACAAGAGAGCGGAAACGCCTACCGCTGCGGCGCAGATGGCGGCACCTGATATCAGTGCATTAAAAGCATATATTGAAGGAGAAAAAGACAGTCTGGTTCATGTCATGGAACGGCTGATAAAATATATGGAACTAAGGGTCGCAAGCCACAATATCGAAGCGCTGAGCGTAAGCTTGAATCACAGGCTGCTGTACAGTGCGATGAATGCGGAGGCGCTGTTTAAAGATATGGGAGGTGCCCTGGATGGCAGGCTGAAGGACTGGGCCAATCGGCTAGAAATGGCGAAATCAGGTCTGGACGCTTTAAATCCAAAAAATATCATGAACAGAGGATATGCGGCAATTTTAAATGGAGAAGGCAAAATGACAGGTACGTCCGGTGGTTTTCAAACGGGAGATAACCTGACGGCAGTGATGAAGGACGGCAGCATTCAATGCCGGGTCTTCGATGTTAGGAGGAATCAAGATGGCAAAACAAGAGAAAAAGATGAGCTTTGAGGAAGCTTTGGCAGGGCTTGAGCGCTCGGCCGAAGTTCTGAAAAAAGACGGCACAACTTTGGAGGAGGCCATGCAGTGCTTTGACAAGGGCGTGGAGTATTACAAGTACTGCAACGAGATTCTTAGCGATGCAAAACAGAAAATCGAGTTCTACGATAAAAAGGAAGCGTAAAGGAGATATGATAGGATGCAAATTGAAGAATATCTGAGATTCAAAAATCTGGTAGACGAACACATCCTTTATTTTCTGCCGGATGTTGACCATAAAAGCATTACGTTAACCGAGGCCATGACTTACAGCCTGAAAGCCGGTGGGAAGATGCTTCGATCTGTCCTTCTGCTTGCTGCCTGTGATTTTTGCGGTGGGGATGAAAAAACCGCACTTCCTTATGCCTGCGCCATCGAATACATTCATACGTATTCACTGATCCATGATGACCTTCCTGCTATGGACGATGATGATCTTAGAAGAGGGATGCCGACCAATCACAAGGTCTTTGGAGAGGCCATGGCGATCTTGGCAGGTGACGGATTGTTAACCTCTGCATTTGAGGCGATGAATAAGGATATGCTGCTTTATTTTGATAATGTTGATCTGCTGAAGCGAAGAGTCCGTGCAGTTTACGAAATTTCAAAAGGAGCCGGCTGCCGCGGTATGATTGCAGGCCAGGTTGCAGATGTTGAGGCTGAGAATAAACAATGCACAAAGGAAATACTGGATTATATTCATTTGAATAAAACTGCAGCACTCATTAAAGCTGCTGTAAGAGCAGGCGCTTACCTTGGGGGCTGCGATAAAAAGATGCTGGAAGATCTGGATGCTTATGCTGAGAACATTGGTCTGGCCTTCCAAATTGTTGATGATATTTTGGACGTAAGCGGCAGCGAAGCAGAGCTGGGGAAACGAGTCGGTTCGGATCAAGCAAACCAAAAAGCCACTTATCCCTGCCGATACGGACTGGAAGAGTCAAAGAAAAAGGCAAATGAGCTGACAGAAAATGCAAAAAAAGCTCTGGCGGATTACTATGATAATGCAGAGTTTTTTGTCAAGCTAGCCGATGAACTGGCTTCTAGAATAAAATAGCAATAACTGTCTGACACAGGCAGTTGCAGGCCAAATATAGCCTGTAAAATAAGAGATAACAAGGGGTATATTCTAAATGAATAAGACGTTGCTGGATTACAGCTTTCCGGAAGAACTGAAGCAGATGAGCGACAGGGATTTGGAGCTGTTGTCTTATGAGATAAGAGATTTTTTAATCGAAAAGGTTTCAAAAAATGGAGGCCACTTGGCCTCTAATTTGGGCGTTGTCGAATTGACCATCGCGCTGCATCGCGTATTTGACAGCCCAAAGGATAAGCTGATCTGGGATGTGGGACATCAATCCTACGTACATAAGATACTTACCGGCAGAGCTGCAAGCTTTGACGGCCTACGGAGGTTCAACGGACTCAGCGGCTTCCCCAAAAGGGAAGAGAGTATCCATGATATGTTTGATACCGGACACAGCAGTAATTCCATTTCAGCAGCCATGGGTTATGCCGCCGCGAGAGACCTTCAGGGTGAGGATTATTCGGTGGTTGCGGTTATTGGAGATGGGGCGCTGACAGGGGGAATGGCTTACGAGGCGCTGAACAATGCCGGTTCTTCCCATTCCAGGATGATTGTGATCCTCAATGACAATGAGATGTCCATCGCAAAAAATATCGGTGGAATTTCACAGCATCTTGCCAAGCTGCGGGCTTCGCACACCTATCTGGATTTAAAGAAACAACTGAAAAGGACGCTAAAAGGAATTCCCGGCGTAGGCGAAGGGCTTTACAACAGTGTGGAACATATTCGAGATACGGTGAAATATGCTCTGTCTCCCGGTGGAATCTTTGAACAGCTTGGTTTCAAATATTTCGGACCAGTTGATGGTCATAATCTTCACGATCTGACGGAGATCCTGTCCGCTGCGAAACTCATGGATGAGCCTGTGCTGATTCATGCCATAACGAAAAAAGGGAAAGGCTACCGAAATGCGGAAAATAATCCGGGTAAATTTCACGGAATTGCGGCCTTTGATCCCACCACAGGCAATTTGGCGTCCGTTTCGGAGAAACCCAGCTATTCCTCTGTGTTTGGGAAGAAACTCCTGCAGATGGCAGACCGGGATGATAGAATCGTTGCGGTCAGTGCAGCTATGATTGAGGCGACCGGTTTGGGGAAATTCTCTCAGAAATATCCTCAGCGGATCTTTGATGCAGGGATTGCAGAAGCCCATGCAGTGACGTTTGCTGCTGGTCTTGCGGCAGGAGGATATCGGCCGGTGGTTGCCATCTACTCCACCTTTTTGCAACGCGCTTATGACCAGATTCTCATCGACGTTTGCATGCAGAAGCTTCCGGTTCTCTTTGCCATCGACCGAGCGGGAAATGTAGGTTCTGACGGAGAAACCCATCACGGTGTGTTTGATCTGTCCTACCTGTCTCATATGCCAAATATGACAGTACTTGCTCCCAAGGATGGAAGAGAGCTAGAGGAAATGATGGAATATGCCATGACGCTTTCCGGTCCCTGTGCAATCCGTTATCCCAGAGGAGAAGCACCTGAAATAACACCGGCTGATGGGGATGAGCTGGAAAAACAAAAAGATTTTTTTGGCAGTCGTTCTATCCTCAAAGGTCAGGATGTGGAGCTCTTTGCCGTTGGTAAAATGGTTTCTGTCGGAACAGAGGTCTGCGAGCTGCTGCGCAAAAGAGGAATTCAGGCAGGGCTGACCAATGCCCGGTTTATAAAACCAATTGATTCCGATTCAATTCTTGCCGTCGCTAAGCAAACTGGAAAGCTGGTTACACTTGAGGATAACGTTCTTGAGGGCGGTTATGGTTCGGCGGTAACGCAGGTTCTGGCGGAAAAAAGAATGAATCGTGTAGAGATACTCAACATCGGTTGGCCCGATCGTTTTGTAGAGCAGGGAAGCACAGAGGAGCTTTGCTGCAAATATGGACTGGATGCGGAGAGCATCGCGGAAAGGGTGTGTGATTTCCTTGAAGGAAAGGCTTGATATCATACTAGTTAACAGAGGGTTCTTTCCTTCCAGAGAAAGAGCAAAAGCGGCTGTCATGGCAGGAATCGTCTATGTTGACGGGCAGAGAGTGGACAAGGCAGGAACTGGCGTTCGTGAGGATGCGGCTCTCTTTGTAAAAGAGGACACCTGCCCGTATGTAAGCAGAGGCGGACTGAAGCTTGCAAAAGCCATCCAGTCTTTTCAGCTATCTTTAGAGAATGCCGTTGCGGTGGACATAGGCGCTTCCACGGGAGGCTTCACAGACTGCATGCTGAAAAATGGTGCCAGAAAGGTCTATTCCATCGATGTGGGTTACGGACAGCTGGACTGGACACTCAGAAATGATCCGAGAGTAGTCAACATGGAAAAGGTAAATATCCGCTATCTGGAACAGGACAAGATTGAAGATCAGGCTGATTTCATCAGTATTGATGTGTCATTTATATCCCTAAAATTGGTCTTTCCTGTTGCAGCGTCCCTGCTGTCTGATGACGGCAAGTTGGTTTGCCTAGTAAAGCCTCAGTTTGAGGCCGGACGAGAACAGGTAGGAAAAAAAGGAATCATTCGTGACAAAGCAGTGCATGAAGAAGTGATTGGAAACGTGATCCGATACGCTGAAAAGAACGGTCTCTACCCTCATGGCCTAGATTTCTCTCCTATGACAGGGGCAAAAGGAAATATCGAATATCTGCTCCTGCTCAGCAAAGATGATGGTGGGTTGACATTGATTGATGAGGGGCAGGTAGATAGCAGCATCAAAGCCGTGGTCAAGGCTTCCCATGAGGTGCTTGACTAAACCAGAAATTTTGAAAGGCATAACGTTAATCGAGATAATGTTAATTGATATAGAGTAGAGAGAAAGAGATTAGAGGTTACCATGCAACTTACACCGATGATGCAGCAATATATGGATATCAAGGAAAATTATAAGGATTGCATCCTGTTCTTTCGTCTTGGAGATTTCTACGAAATGTTTTTTGAAGATGCGGTAACGGCATCAAGGGAGCTGGAAATCACACTGACGGGAAAGAGCTATGGACAGGAAGAACGGGCACCCATGTGTGGTGTGCCATATCACGCGGCGGATAACTACATCGGCAAACTCATCGACAGAGGTTATAAAGTAGCGATTTGTGAACAGGTGGAAGATCCGGCAACCGCCAAGGGGATCGTAAAGCGGGAAGTCATACAGATCATTACGCCCGGTACCGTGGTCAGTCAATCCATGCTCAACGAAAAGGAGAACAATTATCTTGCATCTGTCTTTTTGAATGAAACCGGTGCGGGGATTGCTTATTGCGATGTGTCCACTGGAGAAATCAGTGCAGCAGAGCTTTCTGGTACAAGATACATAGAAAAACTGATGAATGAATTGGTAAAAATCAGGGCAAAGGAAGTTGTTGCCAACGAAGCTGTCTCACTGGACGGTCTTTCTGAAGATATCCGTGATGCTTCCGGCGCCTATTTCAGTATATTAGGCCCTCAGTATTACAGTCACAATTCCGCTGAGGATGCGGTGCTCCGACAATTTAAAGTAAAATCTCTCAAGGGTCTGGGGGTGGAAGAAATGCCCGCGGCAGTAATGGCGCTCGGGGCATTGCTTTCCTATCTTTTTGAGACCCAAAAGCAGAACCTATCCCATCTTGCCCGCCTGAATATTTATGACACGGCAGGCCATATGGCACTGGATAAAGCAACCATCAAGAATCTGGAGCTGACAGAGACCTTGTTTGAGAAGAAGATTCAAGGCTCTCTTCTTGGCGTTCTGGACAAAACCCAAACAGCCATGGGTTCCAGAAAGATGAAGCAATGGCTGAGAGAACCTTTGAACAGGCTGACAGAAATAAAGGAGCGTCTGGATGCTGTGGAGCTTTTAACAGACGAAATTCTACTCAGAAACAACATCAAAGAGCATCTCAAAAAGATCTACGATCTGGAGCGTCTCGCAGGACGAATTTCCTGCGGCAACGCCAACGGCAAAGATCTCATTGCCTTGAAAAATTCTATTTTTGTCCTTCCAGATATGAAAAGTGAGCTGACCTCCTGCGGCGATCCTTTGCTGGAACGATTGGAAACCTCAATGGATGCGCTTGCTGACATCTATGAACTCATCGATCGTGCTGTGGTGGACGAACCACCCTTTACCGTTAAAGAGGGCGGCTTGATCAAGAAAGGCTATTCTGAGGATCTTGACAGCTTGAAGGATTCCATCGTTGACGGTCAGAGCTGGATTGCAGGATTGGAAGCAGTAGAGAAAGAGCGGACAGGGATTAAATCCTTAAAGGTTGGCTTTAACAAGGTCTTTGGATATTATATCGAAGTGACAAAATCATATTACGATCTCGTTCCTGAAAACTACATCAGAAAGCAGACGCTGGCCAACTGTGAGCGGTTTATTACCCCGGAGCTGAAAGAAGTAGAATCCGTTGTTCTCAACGCGGAAACAAAGATCAACCAGCTGGAATATGAACTGTTTGTCGAGATCCGAAACGTCATTCAAGGCTTTATCGGAACCATTCAGAGTACCTCGGCTGCAATTTCTGTGCTTGACGTTCTGGTTTCCTATGCGGAAGTAGGGAGCAGACTGGGATATATCAAACCAAGCATCAACAATGGAGATGCGATCCTCATCGAAAAAGGACGGCACCCCGTTATAGAAGGAAGCATTCGCAACGGCATCTTTGTTTCCAATGATACCTATGTGGATCGGAAGGACAGCAGTATGCTGCTGATCACCGGTCCAAACATGTCCGGAAAATCGACATACATGCGGCAGACTGCGCTGATCGTTCTCATGGCCCAGACCGGCTGTTTTGTACCGGCAGAAGCTGCAACCATTGGCATTGTAGATCGCATCTATACGAGAATCGGTGCCTCCGATAATTTAGCACAAGGGCAGAGTACCTTTTATGTGGAAATGAGCGAGCTTGCCTATATTCTCAATACAGCGACAGACAAAAGCCTGATCATTCTGGATGAGATCGGAAGAGGGACAAGCACCTATGACGGACTTTCCATTGCCTGGGCTGTGGTGGAATACCTTTGCAATAGCAGAGGAAGAATTCGAACCCTCTTTGCGACCCATTATCACGAGCTAACCGCTCTGGAAGGGCACATGACCGGACTGAAGAACCTTAACGTGGATGTACAGGAGAAGGACGGCAATATCGTCTTTCTTCATAAAATAGTCGAGGGCAGTGCCAGCCGAAGCTATGGGATCCACGTGGCAAAACTTGCGGGGGTACCGCAGCAGCTGCTTCTTGCGGCGGAAGAAAAGCTCTCTGAGCTTGAACATAGCGGCGCTTCGATCGATCGTGACAAATATGTGCCCGGCGCAGCGGAGG
>JAQSXD010000129.1 GCA_029266295.1 Bacillota bacterium
ACATAGAATATAAATTTTATGTATTGTATCCTTTAAATTATTGGTATAATCTAGAATATAATAATATTACTTCTATCTATTAAAACAAATGGAGGATATGGGTATGAATATTGGCCTAAATAAAATTATGAACAAAGATGAAAAGATAATTGATACTCCAACCTTAAGGATTAAAGATAACATATTATCTTTTGACGACTATTTTATACTTGTAAGTAACATTTCACAAGTCTCCATTGCCCCAGTAACAAAAAAAGCATTTCCTAAAATGTCTATACTGTTGATTGTTGTCGGACTACTATTTTTTACAATGGAAAGTTTACCTTTCCTAATTATAGCACTAGCATTTGTTGGTGGTGGACTCTACCTTATTTATACAAACACACAAGAGAACAATAATCGCGGGGATAATCTTAGCATCCAAATGAATTCGGGAGAGTATTTTATATTTAATTGCAAAGATCGCGAATTCTTAAAGAAAATTATGGATGTTCTCCAAAGCTGTGCCAACAAACTATTAACCGAGGCTAAAATAGATCTAACAAACTCCGTAATTAACTATGGAGATAATAATCTTATTTCAAATAAGGTGGAAGCACATGATTAATAATACGAATTTACATAATTCCATCATAACTATCGGCAATAATAATACAATCAATAACCAAATATCCGAAGAGGCCGTAGATTGGGAGATGTTAGAATGCGAATTTTTAAATTTATTACACGCAATGCCTATGAACTCTGAAGCCTCAAATACAGTCAGATCTGCATTCAAGCATACCGTGGCAAAAGACAAAGGGAAACTATTTGATTTCATTAAATCCCATGCCAGCTTTTTTACCTCAAGTTTGTTTCATAACTCAGCAAGCACGTTATTAATTCATTTTATTAATAATCTACAATGATCAAAATTACACTTAAGTTGATTAAACAATTACCATAAATCAGATTAATAACCCCATGTACTGTTTAGGCTGATGTACATGGGGTTGTTTGGGCTAATTATTAGCAACCCTGTTTTCAACTCACTTCATCCTCTGATCAATCCGAAAAAAATCGCTCCAAGGATCCTCTCCTCTACGGACTCGTGCTAAAGCCTCCTCCATGTTGATGCCATCGGGTGCCACTGTATTGAGTTCTTCCCATTGGATTGGCATGGAAACTCTTGCCCCATTCCTGGCTCGCAAAGAATATGGGGCAATGCTTGTAGCACCTCTACCGTTTCGAATCCAGTCGATGAAAATTTTGCCTTTTCGGTTAAGCTTCCTCACATTACTGGTGTAGCGATCGGGCCATTTGGCCTCCATCACCATAGCGATTCGTTTGGCAAAATCATAAAAGGTATCCCAGTCCACGGAGGGCTTGAAAGGTACCACCACGTGATACCCTTTTCCGCCGCTGGTCTTGAGAAAGGAAGTGAGAGAAAGTTCTTCTAGGATGCTTTTCACATCCCGCACTCCCTGTCGCACCGTCTCCAGATCCATTCCCTCATCAGGATCCAAGTCAAAGACCATGATATCGGGCCGATCCAGATCGTCAGCTCTGCTTCCCCAGGTATGAAATTCTATGCTTCCCATCTGTGCCTCATAAATAAGACCAGCAGCATCCTCTATATAAAAATATTCCTCCTGCTCCCCTCTGCTGTTAATAACGGGTCTTATAGAGATTGCCTTGTGGTCGTTACCGGGATGTTTTTTAAAAAAGCAGGTTTGAGAAACTCCTTTCGGGCAGCGAACGATACTTAATATCCGATTCGCAACATAGGGCAGCATGCGTTCCGATACAGTCGCATAATACCGTACCACATCCGCCTTCGTTATGGCCTGCTCCTCAAAGAGCACCTTGTTCGGGCTGCTGATTTTTATCCCTTCTATGATTAGACTGTTTCCGTCCTTAACTTCTCCTCCCATAAAAGAATCCTCCTCTTGTTGATGATTCTCCTCAATTTCATCTTCTTCCAGAGTTACCGAAGCGACTTCTCGTCTGATGTCACTTGGTTCCTTGTCCGTACGAAGCCCTTTAAAGCTTGCCTGTCTTAGCAGGTTCTCCTCAGTCCATTCCGCAAACTTGATTTCCGCAACCAACTCGGGTTCAAGCCATGTAATTTGTTCATTTTTCCTGTGCTCCAGATTCTTTGGCAATATACTTCCCGGTTCACACTTGAATGGACTTTCTATTCTTTTGATCAAAGCAAATCTCGCTTCCAGTTCCTTCCTCATTCGCTCCGTGAAACCTGTTCCCGCACGTCCTGCATAAATCAGATCACTGCCCTCGTAATACCCCAGTAAAAGGGCGCTGACGCCACTCGTCTTTTTGTCGGTAAGGGTATAGCCTCCGATGACAAATTCCTGCCGTTTATCGCACTTCAGCTTGATCCAGTCGCCGTTTCTAGTTCCGCTGTAAATGGAGTCCACTCTCTTTCCCACGATTCCCTCCATGCTGCCTTGACAGGCTGCAAGGAAGCATTGCGTTCCATTTCCTTGAACGTGCTGGCTGTAATACAAACTCCCCGGCGCATCCTGCATCAGCGTTTTCAGGAGCTCCTTTCGTTCAAGAAGTGGACGGCTTCTCAAATCCTCCCCGCCTAAGGCAAGTAAATCAAACACGATATAGGTGAGCCTCTGACCCTTAGGATTTTTCATAAAGCTTTGAAGCGCCTGAAAATCTGTTTTTCCCGAAGCATCTGTGATAGCCATTTCACCATCCAAAACCATGGCTCTCCCTGCAGCCCAATCTGCCAGCACATCTGCGACCTCCCGAAATCGGTTTGTATAATCGTTTTCGTTTCTTGTCATGAGACGCACACTGCTGCCCTCCAGATAAGCGACGATTCGATATCCGTCATATTTCATTTCAAAGATCCAATCTGGACCCTCGGGAATTGTTGTGATCAGTTTGGCGAGCTGTACTGTGATATTGTAAAATGGATTTCTTATGGTTTTCTCAGCCTCTCCCTCTGCGATTTCCTCCATGGTCCGGCCGGTTCTGATGCTGGTTGTAAATTCAGAGAGCTCATTGTCAGTTTCCTGATTCGCCTCTGTTTTGTCTTCCTCATTTATGTTTGGTATCGTTTTGACCGGTTTATTCCATTTGTTGTACTTTGCCGAGGGATCTTTAGACTTTGCATATTCATCTTTTTCTTTTAGAAGCAGCCAGTTTTTTTTATCTTCACCAGATTTGGGTTTCAGACGAATCAACGCCCATTTTCCCTTTAGCCTTCTTCCTCTGAGTATAAACTTAAGGGTGCCGCTGATGAGACCTTCCTCCACATCCATCTGAGGCTGCGTTTCCCAATAGCCCTCATCCCAAATCATCACCACGCCCCCGCCGTACTCGCCCTTGGGAATCGTCCCCTCAAAGTTCCTGTACTCCAGCGGGTGATCCTCAACCTGTACCGCAAGTCTTCGGTCTCTGGTATTGTAGGACGGCACTTTGGGAACTGCCCAGCTCAGCAGCGCTCCGTCCCATTCAAGGCGCAGGTCGTAATGATCTCTGCTGGCCGCATGGTGCTGAACCACAAATCGCAAATGTCCTTCCGTCTCTTCCAAACGTCCGCGCGGTTCCTCCACACTCCCCCGTTGCTCTTCTGCACCGCCGTGGGGCTCTTCTGTAACGCTAAAATTTCGTTTTTGATTATATTCCCCGAGCTTTATCGTCATGGTTCGTACACATCCTTCCGCTACAAGCAATCTCCGCTCACAAAAAACTGAATGCACTTATTATACCCAGCATTTTCGCATACCGCACTTTGCTGTACGCATTTCCAGTATCTATCATTTTAACATTTCTATCATTTTGAAGTCCAGTTTGTGCTAAAGTATAAATCATACCAGTCTAAGAAAGTAAATGCTTATTTTTCATTTCTGTTGTGGTAGAATAGCTCTAGAGTTCTTGCATAGGAGGCGTGTTATACTTTGTTTAAGGAGGGTATGTTTTGTGCTGGAAAAAAACGATCTGATATTGCTGAACGAAATCATTTATAAAGTTCACAGCCTGGAAGGGTTAGATGAAATGCGGCTCTCTGTTTTGAGGCTTTTAAAACATCTGATTCCTTACAATCAAGCTTCCTTCTATCTGGCCTCAAACCGGCCGGAGCATCTCCTGTCCAATCCGGTGGCGGTCAACATACCGGACGAAAGCCTGCAAAACTACATTGAAAAATATGAAGACATCGATTATACTCGCTGGATCTTTATGAGCGGCAAAAGTATGGCGTACAGGGAAACAGATTTGTTCTCTGATGCAAAACGGGAAAGCGAGGTATTATATAAGGAAATGTATGCACCCGTTGGGATTCATTATTCAGCCCAACTGAGCATTTCTTTGCACGATTCCTTTCTTGGAATTATTTCTTTATATCGTAATAAATCGGACGGGGATTTTTCAGAAGATCATCTTTTTATTCTGGAGCTTTTGAAGGAGCACCTTGCCTTCAGGCTGTATCAGAATGCCTCATCGCTGCAAAGCGGCGCTTCAGAGCTAAAGGGCAAAACGCATTACGATACCTCCCACTATATCAACCAGTTTCACTTAACCGTTCGGGAAGTTGAGGTTCTCGGACTGCTTCTTGGAGGTCTTTCGGGAGTCAGGATTTGTGAGGTGCTTTGCATCAGCCCTCATACCTTGAAAAAACATACGCTCAGCATTTATAAAAAGCTGAGCGTCAGTAGTCGCTGGGAACTGTTTCATCTTGATTTATAAGGGGTCATTTATCGAGTTTCATGCTCCATGTCATATACGATTTTTCCGTCCATAACGGTCAGGACAACTTTACATTCCTTGATTTCTTCGCTTGGTATGGTAAATAAATCCCTGCTGAGCACTGCGATATCCGCCAGCTTACCCTCCTCAAGCGTCCCCAATTCTTCTTCTCTGCCATAAACAAAGGCTCCTCCGTAGGTATAAGCACGCAATGCCGCTGCCAGCGTAATCGCTTCCTCCGGGTTTACCCCGGAAGGCCTCCCATCGTCATCACAACGAGTAACCGCCGCATAAATACTAGGAAATGGGTTGAAATCTACCACCGGATAATCGGTTCCAAAGGCCAGCATGGCACCAGAGGTAAGCAGCGAGCGGTGAGGCCATTCGGTTTTACTTCTCTCCACACCCATGCGCAGAAGCTTTTCCCCCGAGTCCTGAATCAGATGATATGGCTGCATGGATGCAACAACACCCAGCTTCTCAAACCGCGGAAGATCAAACGGGTGAATGGTTTCACAGTGTTCTATGGTGTTTCTCAGCTTTCTTTCGTTCCCTGGATTTTCATTGACCAAGTTGGAAGCTTCGAAAATGTCCAGTGCCATACGCACCGCCCCGTCACCGATGGCGTGAAATCTGACCCCAAAGCCCTCACGATTTGCTCTGATCGTACACCTTTCCAGGACTTCTTTTGAATAAATTGGTTTTCCGGCTGTATCAGGAGCATCTTCGTAAGGTTCCAGCAGGTACGCCGTATGGGTGGAAGTAACCCCGTCTACAAATTGCTTTAAACCGGAAATCCGCAGTTTCTCGGAGCAGAATTCATCGCGAAGTTTCACTGCATTCTCATAATCCGGCTCCGTTCCCAGGGCAGGATAGATATGAATTCTCAGTGTCAGCTCTCCTTCTGCTTCCATCTCCCGAATCACTCTGTAAGTGTTTCTGGTGGCATCACAAATCCTGTCCGCAGACATTTCACTGACGGAAGTAACGCCGCAGCTATTGATATAGCGGAAAAAATCCTTTTGCAGCTGCTTCATCTGATCTTTGGGCAGATCCATGACTTGATCCATTGCAGGCAAAAACGCCTCCGGTTCAAACAACAAACCGTTTAATCTGCCGTCCTCAAATTTGCCGATCTCACCGCTTTCAAGGATTTCATCTCCGGAGATGCCAGCTTCCGCGAGCGCTCTGGTATTCAGCCAGAAGGTATGGACATCTGCGGAAATCAGGTAAACCGGAATATCCGGGAAGACTCTGTCTAGAGAAGTGCAGGTCGGCAGCGGTGCATCGCCCCAGTTTGCGGGAAACCAGCCGATCCCGATGATCCTCTTCTTTTCCGGATGAAGCTTGGCATACGCTTCCACCATCTGAACGCACTCCGCTTCGGATGAGGAGTATGTAATCTCGCTGCACATGTGCTCACTGGCCGCTATTGCTCCCATGAAATAATGAACATGGGCATCGACAAAGCCCGGCAGGATCAAATGATCTTGATAATCTAAGCACTTTGCCTCAGGTCCGGACAGGTGCTCAAATTGACTCTCCCTGCCAACGGCGCAGATCTTGTTTCCCTTGATTGCCACAAATCCCGGAAATGGTGCCTCGCCCAGGCCTGTAAATATTGCGTTGCTTTTCAAAATGATATCGGCAGTCTCCATATCGTCCTCCTATCATGCGTTTTCTTTTTTCATTAAGCTCTTATACTCTCTGGAAACGAGCACAATTGCCAGCAGTGCCGACAGAAAATCAGCACCAGGCTGAGCAATCCAGATTCCTTTCAGCCCATAAATCCGAGGAAAAACCATCAAAAGCGGTACTGCAAAGATGATAATCCTGGAGATGCCATTGAGAATCGCAAGCCCGTTCTTCTCCACCGCCATATAGTACCCAGCTGTAATCTGGGAGATATTTCCCAGGGCAAACAGCAGCATGTAAACCTTCATAATCGCTGCGGTTGTTTCAACAATCACAGGGTCTGGTCCCACAAAGAAGGAAATAATCTGCTCTGCAAAAAGAAATACAAGGATGGTGACCGCGATCAGTGCAGCGGTACTGTGAGTAAGAGCAGTTTTGATCAGTTGTGCAACCCGTGCGAAGTTTTTGACTCCAATATTGAAGCTGGCAATGGGCTGAAGTCCCATAATAAAGGAAGTGGTCACAAGCATTACAATGTACATGATGTATGCATTCAGAATGGCAAAGGCCGCTATTTCCAGCTCGCTGCCCCCATAGGTAATGATCAGATTATTGATGAGGATTGTGGTGACTGTAGTACAGATTTGAATCGCAAAATAAGCAAAACCAATTTTTACAGCAGTCTTGATTATGCTCATATCAATCTTTAAATCCGATACGCTCAGCTTCATTTTGGTGCTTACCACTTGCATGTACGGAACAAGCAGGAGTGCCAGCCCAACACAAACAACCCAGCATATTGCAGCGCCTGCCATTCCCCAACCCATTTTGATAACGAGCAGGTATTCCAGTACGATCGCAATAATCGCAGGTGCGATGTAAGCAACAGCGGCTGCCTTGGGTCTTTCGTCAACTCTGGCAAAATAGTAGGAAACCGATCCCGCAATACAGATCGGTGCACCTAAAATATAAGGATAAGCATACTGCCTGGCAAAGGGAAGAATCTCCTCCGTCGCCCCCAAAAAGGATAAAATCGGGTCCATACCGACTAGAAAGACCGCGGTAATCATAATTCCTGCAAGAAATGAAAATGATAAAATAGAACCGTAAGCTTTTCTTGCACCCTTCTCATCTCCCTCTCCCAGCTTCATAGCTGCAATGGTTGCTCCGCCAATGCCAAACAGACCAAACAATGCCACATTCATCGTCCACAAAGGAGCGATGATCCCGATGGTGGCAAGCCCCATAGGCCCGACGCCTTTACCGACAAAGATACCGTCAGCAACGACAGAAGCCGCCTGAAACATCAGCCCTGCTAGCGCAAAGACAGAATATTTCCAGAAAAGCGGTGTAATGTTCTTTGTTTCAAATTCGCTCAATTCAACTAAAACATTAGTTTTTTCTTTCAGTTCATCCATAAAAACACCTCCAATAACATAACGATAAAGTACACCGTTATAATATCTGAAAATTCTATCAATTAACATTACCCTCATTTCTGATTTATGGTATCCATAGAGACCATAAATGATCCAGGCGGCTACCTTCTGAGAAAAAACAAAACGCCAAAGTGACTTCATTCACTTTGACGCTTTAAATTCAATATTCGATATTCGTTATTTAACGGACTTAAAACAATGACAAGATCTAAAAACCAATGCCAGGGAATGGCCTAAAACCCATAAGAATTAGAGTTTGCTCAGTTCCACTGCAATTTGTGCTCCGACCTTGGCGTTATTGTAAACGAGCTGGATATTGGAGTCCAGGCTGGCACCTTCCGTCAGCTCTTTTACCTTTGCCAGCAGGAATGGTGTGCTTTCTTTTCCCTTAATCCCCTTCTCATCTGCTTCTCGGATGGCAGAATCGATGGCCGCATTAATGACGGCGGGATCCATTTCAAACTCCTGCGGAATTGGATTTGCAATGACGGCTCCCCCCTTCAAACCCAAATCCCACTTTGCTTTTAAGGCCTTGGCAAGTTCCAGCGGAGTATCCACTCTGTAATCGACACCAAAACCGCTTTTCGAAGTATAGAACGCCGGAAGCTCCTCTGTTCCGAATCCGATGACAGGCACGCCGTAGGTTTCAAGATATTCCAGCGTCAGACCGATATCCAGAATGGACTTGGCTCCTGCACAGATGACTGCCACATTGGTCTGTGCCAATTCCTGCAGATCGGCTGAGATATCAAAGGTCTCCTGAGCGCCTCTGTGAACACCGCCGATTCCGCCGGTGGCAAATACTTTAATTCCTGCAAGATTTGCAATGATCATCGTTGAAGCAACCGTTGTGGCACCATCCAATCCTTTCGCCACTGCAAAGGGGACGTCTCTCCGGCTGGCCTTAATAACACCATGGCTTTTTCCTAAATATTCAATTTCCTCCGGTGTCAGACCAACCTTCAATCTGCCTTTAATGATTGCAATGGTTGCCGGAATCGCACCGTTCTCTCTGATAATTCTCTCGACGTTAAGGGCAGTCTCAACATTTTTAGGATAAGGCATGCCGTGGGAGATGATTGTTGATTCAAGCGCAACCACCGCTTTTCCTGCTTCCAGCGCTTCCTTCACCTCTGGGTTGATATCAAGGTATTTTTCTAACATAGTCCTGTCTCCTTCATCTTTTTCTTTACATTTTCATCTGAAATATTTGGATTAATTGTTTCCTCATAGTTTAAGGCCATGAT
>JAQSXD010000130.1 GCA_029266295.1 Bacillota bacterium
GAACTTTGATACTCCATGTGACAAAGTGTGATCTACTAACTCAGAAACAGGAGGAAAATCGATGAATCGATTTAAACAAAAAACAGGGAGAAGAGTGCTTTCATTTGTACTTGTTCTTGCACTTCTGATCCCCATGATTCCAGCACCGGTGTTTGCGGATGCGGCATCAGACTATGCAGCGAAGGTTAGTGAAATTAATGAATACAGGAGGCAGGCGGCTGAACTATTAAACCTGACCGATTTACCAGAGGGAGCAATCTATCAAACTAAAACAGAATTCCAAGATGCAATCAATGATTACCTACAAAAGATAGATACGGACTTAATGGTTGCAGCGTCTCTCCTTAATAAGGATCTTAACAAAGATCTAGCTTCAAGTTGGAAAGACACCTCGCTCAAAACCTTGCAAAATAATTACAAAAAGCTGTCAGAAGCGGATCGTCAAAAGAATGCATTGAATTTTTTTAACCATGGGGGCTTTACCACTGGAATTAGTATCTTGGGATACGGTTATGAGATCGTATACAAATCAAAGTTTCATGATGGATACTCCGGAGGGATATTAGGTCAATGGGATAACACAAAGGATGTTTCTCTTGTAATGAGAGATACTCTTGAGGCTCTCAAACTCGGGTGTCCGTATTTGACTCCTGAGGATAGAGCGAAACATGAATATGAAGTATCCTTGGCGAAATTGCGTAGTGCAAAAGACGGTATTGTTTCTCAGCTGCTTAGTGAGAATAATGACCTGGATCAGCTAATTACTGATCTGAATAAGATTGTAGGCAGTCTGGACGATATAATGAGCACACTTGACACCTTAGAGAAATTAGGAATTGGGCAAGAAGTTCTCGACCCTATTCTAAAACAGGCCGGTTTAAATTATGATACTCTTATACAATTGGAACAACTGAGGAATTTGCTGGATGCTGCCGGCATTAAAGTAAATCCTGAAACAGGGCAATACGATATCGGAGGATCATTAGACGAAATAGGCGGCAAAGCAGCTAGCTTTGTAATAAACGGGATTATCGTTGCGGTTGAGTTCAATATCCAGTTTGGAGGTTATAGTGAGGAGGCATATATAAAGGGTAAGGCAGATCTAGATGCAGCCTACACAAGACTGATAACAGATGCTAATACAGAACTAAGAAAAACTCTTGAGCCGATCATGAAGATTGTCGTTCCATTGCGACCATATCTTGGCATGATGGATTCCAGTATCAGCCTTGTTGAAAACATGGCAGTACTTGTTGAACAAGTAGATGCCTTGCAGGATGACTTTACTGCTGGAGGGCTTTCCGTCGCAACCTATACAACAGCCGACACACTGGACGATCTGGCAGACTTCCTGGTTGCGTTTGATGCAGCCGGCCTTGGAGGAAAGCTTTCGGGGCTGCTGGAAAACAGCAATCTTGGAGGCTCTGTTGCAGACGGAACGGCAGCCATGCTGAATCAACTGATCAAAGAGCTGATCAAGCAGGATGTTGAATTAAGCGGATCAGACTTAGGCATTATTCAAAGAACAGTTGATTCCCTTGCAAAAGCAGGGCTTGACGATCCTACTGCTCTTGTTCCAATGCTCAGAGCGTCTGTCGATGTACTGCGCAGAGCTGCAGAGCTGGAAGGCGGAGTCCAGGATGCCATCAATGGAAATTATGAGAGTGCCTGGAATACGCTAACAAAGGATCTCGGTGGCATGTTCAGCAAGACCGTCACGCTTTGGAACTCCATCGTAGCATTATTTGAAAAGCCTGAAGTTCAGGAATTTGCCGCATTAACGATGGACCGCCAAACGGGAGAACTGAATCTTGACAGCCTTGGGCAGGATGAATTCCTTCAATCCTTTGGAGAAGGAATCAATGCGGAGGCTCAGGCTACGTTCAAGGTACTGATTGATCCCAAATGCAGCGACAGCGAGAAGCTGGCAAGATTTTATAAGTTCTATTATTTCCTTAAGGATGTAAAAACCTTTATGTCTGACCTTGAGGATGCCAGCAATCGTCTGAATGAAGCATGCAAATGGGCAGAAGAAAATCTGACGAAAGAAGAGGCGAAGGCTTTCATCGAAAATATGGCGCGGCATTATGCTGTTGAGCTGAGAGCCTGCATCAAAGACGGATTAAACAGCAGCTCGATTAAGCAGATTTGCAGAGAGATTGAAGACTCAGTTTCTGAAATGAGAGACCTGCTGAATTATATCAAGTGTACTGGTGAACTGGAAATCATAGCAACACCCGGAGAGGATGATGTTTACTATACCTTCAGCACAAATTATGATAGTCTGAGGGATCGCCTGGGTGATGTGCTGCGTACACTAGGCATCAGTACCGGGTATAAAGTGAACTCGCCAGCCGAACAGTTTACGGTTGAGGGGAATAAGCTCATCGCAATTGGCGACTTAGGGGAAGGGCACTATGAGGTCAAGGTTGCATATCAGATGTACTTTGCAGTATGTGACCGTGATTTCGCCAGTACTCTGGCAACCAAGTGGGTAACGGTGAACATCAGTGGTGCGGAACCGGAACCTAAACTTACCGGAATCGAAATTACTGCACCTCCTTCACGACGATCCTACATTGTCGGTGAAGGCCTTGATCTTGCAGGCATGGAAGTAACGGCATACTATAGTGATGAAACAGCGAAGATCCTTGATCTTAGTAAATGTGACATCGAGCCTAAGGGTGGAGCAATATTTGACAGTGAGGGTGAGCGGACCGTTACGGTATCCTATGGAGGTTATTCAGATTCCTTCATTATCACTGTCACGGATAATGAGGCGGATATCTATCAGGTACGCTTTGATACAAACGGAGGAGTCCTTCTCGACGAAGGAAAAGAATCTCTCCCTGTAAAAGATGGAACTGAAATTTCTCTTCCGCGGGCAGCTCGCACAAATCACACCTTTAATGGATGGTTTGATGAAGAGCGTGCTCTGGCTGGAATGGGTGGTGACATCTATACCGTAAGAAGAGACGTTACACTGACTGCTTTCTGGACTGAAATCGTAACAAAGAAAGAATTTACAGTTACCTTTGATCCAAACGGTGGGATCTTCTCCGAAGGAGTACCCTCGTCTGTAACAAAGGAAGAGGGTTTAACAATTTCACTGCCTGCAATTACAAGATCAGGTTATACATTCAACGGATGGTATAACGCAGACTCATTTGGTGGAAATGCAGGGGAAGCCTTTATTGTAAATAAGGACATTACTCTAGTCGCTCGATGGACAATTAATGGAAGCGGCGGAGGTAATGGCGGCGGCGGTAACGGCGGCGGCACAAGACAGATTCTGGATGAAACAGTCCCATTGGGCGGAATTTATTCCCTGATGTCTCTTCCTGCCGAACCAAAGGATGGAATCGTATACTATGTAAACGCAGCAGGAGAAATAGTCTTCGTACCGTTCTGCTTCACCATCGGAGATAAAATTTATTTCTTGGGACAAGTAGGAATTAAGTATCAAGTTAAAGCAAACTCAAAACAGTTCGAAGATATTGCAGGGAACTGGGCGTATGACAATATCCTGGCGATCGCTTCCCGCGAAGCGTTCCAAGGATACCCTGACAGCAGCTTCCAGCCAGGAAGCCCAATGACCAGAGCGATGCTGTCAGCAGTGCTTGCGAGAATGGCAATGGTTGATACCAATTCTTACAAGACTCGTGTGTTCGATGATGTTTCTCCAGAGGCATGGTACGGACCGTCGGTAGCTTGGGCATATGAGCAGGGCATTGTCACCGGTGTAGGCGGCAAGCAATTCAATCCCAATGCAAATATAACCCGTCAGGAGTTTTCCGTAATGCTCACCAGATTTATCAGCTATATGAGCATCAGTCTTCAATCTGAAACTGTGACGCCATTTGCTGATGAAGATCTGGCAAGTGACTGGGCAAAAACTGCGATTGCCGAAATGAAGAAATACAATATCGTAACAGGCAGAAGCGGAAACCTGTTCGATCCATATTCGGACATCACCAGAGCGGAAATCACGACAATGCTGTATCGGCTGATCCAGTCTTCCATCACCTATGGATATGAGAACAGTTTGAAAGAAACTAAGAAAGCTAACTAGAGGAAGAAGAGACTCGCATCGAAAGTGCGGGTCTCTTTTATCAATGGAGCTCTTTCTGATGAATATACTTTTCCCTCTTGAACTTTTATGTTAAAATAAATTAATTCAAAAATGGTAGAAGGAGGAATAGATAATGCAAAACAAAAAAGCTGCAAATAAGCTGAAAATAGACACAGTCATCAAGAATCTGGGCAAGCGGGGAATGGAAGGCCATTTTTGTGAGACAAAGGAAGAGGCAGTGGAATTGATTTTGTCGATGATACCAGACAAGACGATTGTATCCTGGGGCGGCTCTGCTACGGTGAATACCTTGGGAGTGAAGGAAAAACTGGCAGAAAGAGATCTTGAAATCATCGACCCATACAGCACTACTGACTTTGCCGAATCCATCGAACGCAGGAGAAAAGGTCTTCTTTCGGATTATTATCTTATGAGCACCAATGCACTTACCATGGATGGTGAACTGGTTAACATTGATGGTACTAGCAATCGTGTTGCTGCACTGTGTTTTGGGCCAAAGAAAGTTTTGATGATCGTTGGTGCTAATAAACTGGCGATCGGTCTTGACGATGCCATTGCAAGAGCAAAGCTCAATGCGGCAGTTCCCAATAATGTCAGGTTGAAGAGAAACAATCCATGTACCATTACCGGAACCTGCAATAACTGCCTATCAAAAGATTGTATCTGTTGCAACATTGTGACGACAAGATATTGCAGTATTCCGAGTAGAATACAGGTAATACTGGTCAACGAAGAATTAGGATATTAAAGTGGGTGTGTATTTATGACAAAAGCGAGAGTAGTTGTTGTTGATGATTCTGCATTTTCTGTAGGAATGATCAGCAATATTCTCATAGAAAAAGGCTATGAAGTAGTAGGAAGTGCCAATTCTCTCAGCGGAGCGCTGGAGACAATCAGGAGGGTGTCCCCGGACATCGTTACCATGGACATGACGATGCCGGGAGCAGATGGCATTGAATGTACCATGGCGATCCATGAAGAGGCGCCGCATATCAAAGTCATCATTATTAGCTCCATGATGGATGATGAAATTGTTAGAAAAGCAAAAAAAGCTAAGGTATCCGGCTATCTGCAAAAACCTGTGGATGCTAATGAACTTTCACTTCTCATTGAGCGAATTCAGGCAAGTGAAGAACTATTTGTTGAACTGGATGGGGTATACTATTCAGTTTTTAAAGAGGCATTGAAAGAGACCTGTTGCAAATTCTTTCAGGCTGCGCCTAATTTTCGTCAAGAACTTAAAATCAATGATGAAAAAGTTTCGCGTGGTGTTTCTGCCGTCCTAGGCATTATTGGCAGGTATGGAGGGAGGATGCTCCTGGACTTGTCGGAGGATACTGCCCGCCGACTGGCGTTCCATATTCTCAGGCAAGAGGATCTGGATCATGAGCAGGTTGTTGATGCAATTGCAGAAATCGCCAACATAGTGGCAGGTAATGCTTGTTCCCTGCTCAATCGTGCAAACCCAATCTATGGTTTTCGGGTTGCACCCCCGACAGTTGTATACGGAGAATCCATTCGTATTTCAAAATCTGAATTAAGCACGGTATCTTCAGTAATTGCAGAGACAGCGTTTGGAGATTTGTATATGAATGTAGGATTTAGCAGGAGCGAGGAACATGAGTAAAGAATATATCAAAGCATTCTCTGAGGCAGTATCAAATATACTGTCCCAATTTGGTATGGCAGAAATCAGCCTGAAGGAGATTCAAGGCTGCGGAAAGAACATTGATGCGTCGGGTGTCGTTTGTATTGTTGGTGTGTTTGGGGATCTGACTGGAAACGTCATTTTCTCAATGACTGAGGATGGAGCAAAAGGAATTGCTTCCTGTATGATGGGTGGAATGGAGATTGAGTCTTTCGATGAACTTGCACAGAGTGCGATTTCAGAATTAGGAAATATGCTGGCGGCAAATGCTTGTATCGGGCTGTCTGATCTAGGGCTTGAAGCAGACATTTCTACTCCAACCTTGATGCAGGGCATTTTCACACTAAGCGGTAACTACGAAAAAGCAGAACGTATTGCCATGGATGCAGGCGGCAACGATTTTGACGTCATCGTTTCACTGGAGAAACGGGGACAAAAATAAAATCGAAGAGGGTTAGGAGATGGGATACAAGATTGCAGCATTGCTGATTGGTATTGTATGGACAATTATCTGTATCTATTTTGCAGTGCAGGGGAGAAAGAATAAAAAGAATCCGCGACCTGGATTTGAGAAAGTTCCGATTTTGTTTGGGATTGGAGTAGCTGGATTACTCGGGCTGCTAATGATCATCGGTGCGGTATTCTTTAAGTAAACATCCGGGTGAATGACAGAAAACCAGAACGCCAGAACTTCAAATTAGAATACAAGAAATGGGCTTGTTATGAGATTTGAATCAAATCTCATAACAAGCCCATTTCTTATTGTTGCTTTTCTTTGGGTCGCCTCAACACTTAGGTGGTATACTTTATTGTGTTGTTATGATTACTCTGCTTAGAGCACTGTCCCATTTCACATCGGCACCTAAACCTTCTGATACAAACCGAAGTGGCACGAAGGTCAGTTCGTCCTGGATGAATGGCACGGCGTCCAGCTGAATCTTGACTCCGTTCATATAGGCGGCGGGGCTGCCGATGGTCAGGCGAAGCTTTGTGGCACCGCTGACTGCGGTTACCGTCTTGGTGGAGGCGTCCCATTCGACCGTTGCGCCCAGTGCCTCAAAGATTTTTCGCAGAGGTACCATTGTCTTATTGTTCTTAATTGTGGGCTCAGAATCAAAGTACAACTCTACCCCGTTCAGATATACCGTCACAGGGTGAGAAGCTGCTTTTATGGTTTGCCAGCTTTCGGGAACTTTGAAGCAGCCTACTCGAGCATTACCGGAGTCATCTCCGATCGTAACGAAGGCATAGCCATCGTCGGTCAGTATGATATCTTTAAATATGGTAGGGAGAACTTCTGCTCCATATTGATTTAACAGGCCGGCGCCCTCGTAGTAATATTGAAAGACAACCTTAAAGTTATTAAAAAAGTCTCCGGTATTGGAATATTTAAAGCCTGTTAGATTGTTTCCGGCGGAATCAAATAGAGCAAATTTCTGGTTATAATCATGAGGGGGAGCTGCTCCCGGAGGGTATACACCACTCTTCATCCCCATATAAAGCTCATTGCTGAGATAATAAAGAGAAAATTCTTTCCAACCGGTCAGCACATTTTCATCCTTGTCTAAAAAAGCACTGATTGCTTTACCGTCCTTATTTTTTTTTGCATAGAATCGACCATCTGAACTCCCGTCATAAGATACATAGGAATAATCGTCGGCCATCTTCACCGGCTCTCCTGAAGAATCCAGTAGAGTGGACTCATCTCCTTTCCGAGCCAGATATAATCCGTTTTCCTGCTCATAAAGATAATCGTTCTCCAAAGGCAGTATCATATTTCCCGCCTTATCGATAAGACCCCATTTGTCGCTGACCGCTACGGCGGCAAGCCCATTGCTGAAGTAACGGGCGCTGTCGTAAGTCAGAGGAATCACCTCAACTCCTGTTTTGTCAGTATAGCCCCATTTTCCGTCACGGCAGACGGGGGCCAAACCCTCGGAAAAATGGAGTGCGTCATCATAGATGAACGGTGTAATTTCCTTGCCGGACAGATCCAGATAGCCGTATTTTCCTTCTTTGGAGGCAGCGATGGATTCTTCAGAGACCATAAATGACCAATCGGTGGAATAGACAGCCTCGGTCAAGGGGGTTCCGGTGTTGTCCAGGAAGGCATACTTGCCTCCGCTTATCTTCGCCGCGAAGATACCACTGCCGAGATAGAGCAAGTCGGTGTATTTTCCGTCCTTATCCTCGAGGATGAGGGTTCCATTTTGATCAAGGATTCCTTTGTGAGATGTTGCTTTTACAGTAACGGACGTATAGCCTTCGAAAAATGAACTCACATCACTGTAAAGAGTGCCGTCAATAGATACAATTTTCTCGGATGATATAATACTGTGACTGTTTTCTGCGTTCATAATCGTTACGCTCTCTCCATCGGAATAGGAAGAACTCATGGAGTGATAGTTCATCGGAGCCAGTACAAGGGATCCCTTTCCGTTTACATAGGCGGTTTTACTGCTGGTTCCATCAGACATCTCCAAACGATAAAATCCTGTATTTGATCCATCACCGCTGATATAATAATGATTGTAAGGACCGAAATCAAACCATGTGACTTCAACTCCTAGGTTTGTGATAATTTTTTCAGCAGATTGATCTTTTTCAAGGGCAGAAGCACTGCCGGCAGTATTGCCGGCAATGAGGGCAACGGCCAGAAGGCAGCAGGAGCTTTTCGAGATGATTTTTTTAATCTGCTCTTTCGATTTTAGAATGATTGCTTTAGACTTCATGATAATCTCTCCTCTCTATGAATAACAATACCCTTCGAGTTGATTTTAATCCACAGAAAGGGAAATTACAAGGTTGGTTCGAAAGAGTACAAGGGGCAAGGGAGTGCTTTGCAGCGAATACAATATTTGGACTGTGCAAATAAATCAAATAAATTGTAGAATAATAAAATGAAATGTCAAAATCGAAACGGTTGAATTTTGAATATATTGTACGCCCCGCTCCGTGTATTGTAGAAGCTGGTCTGAAACGTTGAAATAGTCAGAAAACTTGGTATGAATATCCTGATATTTTCTTAAACTTTTTTTCATAAATATCTTGCATTCTATTGAAATCTATAATATACTACAAAGGCTTGCTATACCAGCTCTCCAGATTTGCATCACTAATGCAAATCGTAGGCGAACTAATGCAACGAAATCACAAATCTTCGATTTATAGATTTCGACTGCAAAAAGGCGATGAAGCAGGAAGTTGCTGAGCTATCAGGTAATTTCTGCAGAGAATTGTCCGTTCCAGAAACGGGCGAAGGGATTCTCGTGCTTTTTGCT
>JAQSXD010000131.1 GCA_029266295.1 Bacillota bacterium
ACTGCAGAATCAGTGATGTCTAAAAACAAATGGACCTGGATCGACAAACCATGGCCATGGGAATTGGAGGCATAGATATGTGGACTTACGAAAAAAAATTACAGTATCCTGTAAAGATTAAATGTCCGAACCCAGCTATTGCCAAGATTATCATCACCCAGTACGGAGGACCGGACGGCGAGCTGGGAGCATCCATGCGTTACCTATCTCAGCGATATACCATGCCCTACAAGCAGGCAATCGGCGTATTGAATGATGTCGGTACAGAAGAACTTGCACACCTTGAAATGGTAAGCGCCATTGTACATCAATTAACCAGAAACATGACGATAGAGCAGATTAAAGCTTCGGGTTTTGATACCTACTTTGTGGATCATACCGCAGGAATCTATCCGATCGCAGCGTCAGGAATGCCGTTCACTGCCACAGTCTTTGCATCGAAAGGCGATGCCATTACAGACCTTGTTGAAGACATGGCAGCAGAGCAAAAAGCCAGAACCACTTACGATAACATCCTGCGTCTCGTAGACGATCCCGATGTAAGAGATCCCATTAAGTTCCTACGAGAACGAGAAATCGTACATTTCCAACGGTTTGGTGAGGCGCTGAGAGTGGTTCAGGATAACCTGAACTCCAAAAACTTCTACGCATTCAATCCCGAGTTCGATAAGCCGAGATGTAAATAAATCCGACCTCAGAGAAGAATCATATGCTGAAAACAAAGCAGCAGCAGAGGCGTTACATACCTTTTGCTGCTGTTCTTATGCTGTTTTCTTTGCGTCACTGACGTCCGGCAGAACTCCTTTGTTTTCCGATTCATATCTCTATGATAGAATGATGACAGCGGGATTTTGCGTCATTTTCCTGCACCCCTTTACACTTGATCATTATCAATCTGCGGAATCAGGAGAAAAAATATGCTTACACTAAATCAGTTTTCTGCTATGAATATCCTTCACAGCCGGTTTTCTCTCGAATATTTTTTGAACAGTATGAAGGAGATTGGTTTTCAAAACATCGAATTTTGGGGTGGAGCGCCCCATTATAACTACTGGGCTCCCCAGATGGAGCAGCAGAATCAAATCAAAAGAATGTTCCGTGATAGAGAACTAAAAATGATCTGCTTTACACCAGAACAATGTGTCTATCCTTTCAATATTGCAGCAAAGGACAAACTTGTGAGAGAGGCTAGTATTGACTATTTTCTTCGCTGCATCGAGGATACGGCAGGCTTCGGCTGCGAACAGATCATGATTACCCCAGGCTGGGGAAATTTTGACGAACCAGCTTCCGAGGCATGGCATCGCTCTGCAGATTCCCTTGCAACCTTGCTGAATAAAGCAGAAAAAGAAGGCGTTCACATTGTTTACGAAATGCTGCAATCTCACGAATCCAATCTTGTTACCAATTTAACAACACTTGAAAAGATGATGTCTAACTTCGACAGCCTCTATCTGTCCTGTTGCATTGACACTGTTCCAATGTGCTGTGCGGGAGAGACCCTGGAGGATTATTTTCGTGTTTTTGATGGTAAAATACACCATATCCACCTGAATGACGGCAATCCATCTGGTCATCTAGCCTGGGGCCATGGAACCCAGAGCCTGTTGGAACATTTGATGACCTTGGACAAGCATAATTATCGAGGTTATATGACCTTTGAAACCTGCGACGGAGCCTTCGCTCTCAATCCGAACGCGGCATTCCTTCAAAATTATAAGGCGGCTGCCACAGCCCTTATGGAATTAGGGTCCTGATGGCATACGTCCCTCTGATCGGGGACTCATGAGGCTCTAATAAAAACAAATACCAAAAATCCTTCTTGACTTGACGTTTGAAAAAATATAAATTGATACCCATACAGTACAACCACTATGGCATGAATTTATACCAGTTTATTATCGGAGAAAGGATTTCTAGATGAAGTTTATTGGAATGGGGGACAATGTAGTTGATCGGTACATTAATAAAAAGGTCATGTTTCCGGGAGGAAATGCGGTTAATTTCGCAGCATATGCCAAACAGTGCGGTATGGACTCTGCTTATCTAGGTGTCTTGGCTGATGATGTGGAGGGCAGGCTGATACGAAATGCCCTGCAGGAACTGGGCGTTGATGTTTCTCACTGTCATACCGGAAGCAACTATGCTACAGAACGATGCGATGTGGTTCTGAAAGAGGGGGATCGCACTTTCGTCGGAAGCAATTGGGCTGACGAGAAGGAACACAAGGCGCTTCAGCTTGACCCGTCTGATCTTGATTATCTTGCCGGATTTGATGTAATCCACTGCGGATGCTATGCAGGCATGGAAGACGAGATCAAAAAGCTCAAGGACTTTTCCTGCGTTCGTACCTTTGACTTTTCTTCTGAAGAACTCTACCGAACGGAGCGCTACCTTGAAAAAGTCTGCCCCTATGTGGATATCGCTCTATTTTCAGGCGAGAAGATGAGCAGGGATCAAACAGCCGCGCTGCAGCTTAAGGTAAGATCCTTCGGAACCCAATACGTTCTTGTAACCAACGGCACAAAAGGCCAGACCCTGTTTGATGAGGCCGCTTCCTATGATGGAACGGTCAAGCTCATTCCTCCGCTGGATACCATGGGTGCCGGCGATTCCTTTTTTACTGCCTTTGTGACAACACTGATGAAAAACGGATGGAAACGTGGTGTCATTGCCAATGAAGAATTAATCCGGAAGGCCTTTGACTTCGCAGCGGAATTCTCCGCTCAGACCTGCCTGACGGAAGGTTCCTTTGGCTATTCTGCCCGTTATGAATAGAAAGAAGGTTTACGATGGCAAAAGTTCTTACGCTTGAAGTGATGCTTTCAAAGGAAATCGAGCACATGCTGGAGACAGAAGGTTATAAAGAGAAGCAGAAGCTGCCGTCGGAACGTGACCTGGCGGAATATTTCGGCGCTCAGAGGCTGACAATTCGAGCTGCCTTACAAAGTCTGGTGCAAAAAGGAATCCTGATCTCCAGGGAACGCCAGGGCTATTATATCGCTCCAAAACGAATTCAATATACATTGAATCATACGAGCTCTTTTAAAATGATGATTGAAAGAATGGGCTTTACCTCTTATGTCAAGCTTCTGGAGTTTGAGAAAATCAAACTGACCGATACGCTGACTCAAAAAACCATGCTTGCGGAAGGCACAGAAGTGTTCCGAATCATGCGGCTTCGGTTCGGCAATAAAGATCCCATTGCACTAGAACGTTCTTATATTGTCTGTGATCTTGCAAAGGATCTTTCCGAGGAGGATGTCCATAACAAATCCCTCTATGACACCCTCAAGAACAAATATCGTTTGTCCATCGATCAATCGAGGCACAGAGTTTCCGTTGTTTATGCAAACGGGCTTGAATCTGAGTTGCTGAAAGTAAGTCCCGCAAAGCCTCTGATTAAATATCACGGCCTTGTCTACGAAAAAAAAGGAAGATTGCTCGAATATTTTGAAACGATTATGCTTAGTGACAAGATCGAATTTATCATACACAGGAGCTGAACCATATGGATGATTTGATAAAATTGCGAGAAGAAGAACCCCTTTACATCAGGTTGCAGGACATTATTATGAAAAAAATTGAGGCTGGCGAATATCTTCCCGGCGAAAAGCTTCCAAGCGAGAGGGTACTTGCGGAGAAATACGCAATCAACCGGATGACGGTAAAGAGCGCTGTCAACGCCCTTGAAGCAAAGGGGTATCTTTACAGACTCCAGGGAAAAGGGACCTTCGTTCAAAAGAAGGATTTTCACAAGCTGAATCTGGGACTCCTGAACGAATCAGGAAACACTGGCATCACCGCCCGGGTGAAAAGTCAAGGGGTGAGAATCTCCAACAAAATTCTGACGCAAGGCCTTCTTTCGGGCAGCCGTTTCTTTTCCAGCAAACTGGACGTGTCCATCAACGATCCGATCTATTCTCTTCACCGCGTTCGTTATGGAAATGAAGAGCCCATTGCGATCGAATACACCTATGTACCCTATCATTGTTTTCCCGGAATCGAAAAGATCGATTTTAAAAACGTATCTCTTTATGACTACATGGATTCAAAGGGGCGGATGCCGGTAAGTTTTGAACAGAAGTTCCAAATAATTGAAGTGTCAAAAAAAGAAGGAAAGTATCTCGAGTTGGAGCCCGGTCAGGTGATTTTTTATTTTGAAATGCTTGGGATGGATGCCACAGATACCCTTGTAGAATATACCGAGAGCTTCACCAGAACCGATAAAGCGGAATTTCTCTTTACCATAAACGGTTAAGCTGAACCTGCGAATACGGCCTTATAAAACGGCCGTATTTTTTTAATATCTGGTATAAAAAGTACATGGGTTTATTTTTCAGCGGCGGAAGAGAATTTTTCGCCAACCCCACAAAAATTGGTATAATTTTATATCAAAGTGGTTGTAATTTAATTGCACAAAACCTCTTGAATTCACCGAAAATGCTGGTATGCTAAAACATAAAAATGGTTATTAATAACCACGATAACAGCCAACTATTTATTTAAGGAGAATTCATATGAGAAACTTTGATGTGGAAAAATATCTTTCAGAAGGCGCTGCCGCCTATGGAAAAAGATCTGACATTGAAGCGATGGCTGATACCCTGACGAAAAGAGGCTATCAAAACATCGTTGTCATAGGCATCGGAGGCACATGGGCGGAATGGGCTCCCGTCGTTCAAGTAATGCGCCATTATACCGATCTTCCCATTTATTTGGAAAATGCGGCCGAGCTTTGCATCAGAACCGATAAACGGTTTTTGACCAAAGAATCGTTGGTAATCACCGCTTCGGCTTCAGGTGATACCAAGGAGATTCTGGCCGCAGTTAAGATGTGCAAAGAGATGGGAATTGAGGTTGCGGGCTTTACCAAGCATACCGAGACACTGCTTGCCAAGGAACTTGATCACATCGTCGCAAATCCATGCGGAGATTGTGAAGGTTCCTACCTGATGTTCTTCCTTCTTGGACTGAGGCTTCTTTTCCAGCGTGGAGAATTTCCCAATTACATAAAATTCGCAGATCAGATGGCTGGCTTGTATCAGAACCTGCTTCGAATCAGAGAAGAATTTGAACCGAAAGCCGCCGCCATTGCAAAATCCTACGCAAAGGAGCCATATAGCATCTTTGTAGGCTCCGGCACGCTATGGGGCGAAACATTCCTCTTCTCCATGTGTATTTTAGAGGAAATGCAATGGGTTAGGACGAAATCTGTAACCTCGGCTGATTTCTTCCACGGTACCTTGGAACTGGTGGAAAAGGATGTTCCCGTATTCCTTTTCAAAGGCGAAGATGAATACAGAGAATTAGACGAGAGAGTGGAACGTTTCTGCAGAGAGTTCACAGAAAAGCTTACGGTAATTGATACAAAGGATTACATACTAGAGGGAATCGACGATGAGTTTCGTGTCATCTGTTCTCCCATGATTCTTACATCCCTGGTCACCGAAAGACTGGCCGCTCATTATGAGCTAACTACTGGTCACAGTCTGAAATTTAGACGTTATTACAGACAATTTGAATATTAAAGAATTACCCTTGGAGGATATGGAAATGAACGAAATCGGTGAATATATCATCTCCCTGTCTAATGTGGACAAATATTTCGGAACAAACCATGTCATTCAGAATTTTCATCTGAATGTAAGGCAAGGCGAGTTTCTGACGCTGCTAGGTCCGTCAGGATGTGGAAAAACCACCATCCTGAGGATGATTGCAGGTTTTGAGGATTCCTCTGGGGGAACAATAAGAGTTCAGGGAGAAAGAGTGGAAGACAAGGAAGCTTTCGAAAGAGATGTAAACACCGTATTTCAAAGCTACGCACTCTTTCCCCATATGACTGTATTTGACAACATTGCTTACGGCCTCTCCGTCAAGAAGGTTCCCAAGAGCGAGATCAAGGAGCGTGTCAAAGAAATGCTGGAACTCGTTCAGTTGATGGGTTTCGAAGGAAGAAAACCCGCCATGATGTCAGGTGGACAGAAGCAGCGGGTCGCAATTGCTCGTGCATTGATCAACAGACCAAAGGTGCTTTTGCTCGACGAGCCTCTGGGTGCTCTGGATTTGAAACTGAGAAAACAGATGCAAATAGAGTTGAAGCGTCTGCAGAAAAAACTAAATATCACCTTTATTTACGTCACTCACGATCAGGAGGAAGCCATGACCATGAGCGACCGTATTGCGGTCATGAATGGAGGCGTACTGGAGCAGCTGGATACTCCTGATCAAATCTATAAACATCCCAAGACAAAATTTGTTGCCGATTTCATCGGTGAATCCAATCTCTTTGATGGAATAGCCAAACCGGCAGAGAGCATCTCAGCTCACATGGAAAACGGAACCATACAGAAAGAGTTTACCGTCCTCACTGCGTCCGGCATTTTTCCGCTGGTTCAGAATGTTACCGAAGAAAGCTGCAGCGTTACAAAAGAACCTTTAGACAGTGGCAGCGGCTTACCCCTAACTGTCTGTGTCAGACCAGAAGTCATGAAATACTCCAAGTGCCCCGTCGAGGGATTCAGCCTTTCGGGAGTCATCAAGAATGTGATTTTTGTCGGTTCTCAATATCGATCCCTAATTGTAATGGATAACGGCTATGAGGTAAGGGTAAATCGAATCAAACCAGATCAAACCGTCTCTGAAGGTGAACGGGTCTTTCTTTTCTGGGATCTGGAAGACGCATCCTGCATCTTCCAGCGCAAGGAGGGATAGTATGAACCCAAGTGAAAGTCAAGGCGAAAAAAACACCCTTGCAAAAACACGAAATCTAAAAAGGAATACACTCCCCGCACTGACCATGGCCGGGCCCGTTACCTTCTGGATGCTGGTCTTTGTTCTGCTGCCCCTTCTTTATGTAGTATTCATCAGCTTTATGAGAAGAGATGCGTTCGGTGGCATTGATTACCACGTTACACTGTCAAACTATGTGGAGATCCTTCAGCCCGTTTATCTGAAGGTAATCTGGAAGTCCATAAAACTCGCTTTATTAACCACCGTGATCTGTATCTTGATCGGCTATCCGCTTGCCTACTATATCGCAAGAAAGCCTTCTAAGCTTGCCGCAAAGCTACTGATGCTAGTCATGATTCCTTTTTGGACCAATACTCTGGTGCGGCTTTACAGCATCAATCTGATGGGTCAGCCCAATGGGTTTTTAAATCAATTTCTCTTGCGTGCAGGTCTTATATCAAAGCCTTTGGATATTCTCTACTCCGATGGAATTGTGGTCGTCGGACTTTTAATCTCAATGCTTCCTTTCGCAATTTTGCCTCTTTATGCATCAATAGAAAAACTGGATAAATCATACCTCGAGGCATCCAGCGATCTGGGCGCGAGACCTGCCATAACTTTTTTGCGGGTTACAATTCCTCTCACCTTACCAGGAATCGTTGCTGCCGTAATGCTTGTATTCATCCCTTCCCTAGGAATGTACTATGTACCGGAAGCGCTGGGCGGCGGCAAGGTCATGCTGATCGGCAGTCTGATCCGAAATCAGTTTCTCGTGACGAAAAACTGGCCCTTTGGTGCCTCTCTTTCAATCCTGCTGTTATTGATTACGCTTATCATGCTCTGGCTGTACACCCGGATTGCGAAGCTGGACGATATGGAGGTGTTTTAAATGGCAAGCAGAAAGAGAAAGCAAAAGCGCATGCTGTTCAAAAGTCTTTCGAATCTTTATGCAGTGCTTGTATACGGATTCCTCTATGCCCCTATCGCCGTAATGATGGTATTTTCCTTCAATGATCAGAAGGTCAACTACTACTGGAATGGCTTTACGCTAAAATGGTATGTCAAGCTGTTTACAGACTCATCCATCGTAGAGTATTTGTGGAATTCCCTCTTCATTGCTGGCATGGCCACCCTGGGCTCCGTTGTCATAGGCACCATTGGGGCAGTAGGATTGATTCGATTTGAATTTCGACTAAAAAAGCTGGTGAATCATTCCCTTTATATCCCGATCGTAATCCCTGAGATCGTGCTTGGACTATCCCTGCTGCTGCTCTTTGAAGTGATACGTCTTCCCCTCGGGTTTACGGCAATCATTCTGTCCCATATTACCTTCTGTGTTCCTTTTGTCATTATCATCATGCGCGGAAGGTTATCAGGCATGGATCTGTCCGTAGAAGAGGCCTCTATGGATCTTGGCGCCAACAGAATGGTAACGTTTTTTCGTGTGACCTTACCAATGCTGGTTCCTGGAATCATGTCCGGTGCGTTTATGTCTTTTACATTATCAATAGACGATGTTATTATCAGCAACTTTGTTTCCGGGCCCTATTCCACAACGTTCCCTGTAAAAATCCTGTCACTTGTCAAAACAGGTTTATCCCCGGAAGTAAATGCACTAACCACCATTATGATTGCGGTCATCCTTTTGGGGCTACTGATTAACTCAACAGTCCAGGCCTTTATTAGAAAAAGGTTCCTGACTCATATAAAAAGTTATTTTTAACATGGAAAAACAGGAGGAGATTTAAATGATGAAAAAACTGCTATCAGTTGCGCTTGCTGCCGCTCTTGTATTTAGCTTTGCGGCCTGCGGAGGCGGAAGCAAGGGAGCAGCATCAAACGGAAACGGCGAACTGAACATTTACATGTGGTCCGAATACATGTCGGAAAGCGTGGCAAAGGGCTTCGAGGAAGAAACCGGAATCAAGGTAAATTTCTCTTACATGAATTCTTCAGAAGAAGCCACTGCAAAACTGACAAGCGGAGGCGGAGATCAGTACGATCTGGTCATGCCCTGCGACGCAGACATGACGGGACTGATCAAGTCAGGAAAGCTGGCTGAAATGAATCTGGACAACCTGCCCAACTTAAAAAATCTGGGCGAAGCTTACAAAAACAGAGCGTTTGACCCCGAAAACAAATATGCGATTCCGTATCTGATGAACTACATATACGTAGTCTACAATCCGGAAACCTGCCCCGTGACAATCAAGACCTATGATGATCTACTGAATCCGGAGCTGAAAGGTCAGCTGGCTTC
>JAQSXD010000132.1 GCA_029266295.1 Bacillota bacterium
ACAGTGTTTCTCCGGCATAACCAAGCACCTTCGTAATATAATTCCGGGTTTCATTGAAAGGCGGAATACCATTGTATTTCGCTACGTTTCCCGGCCCCGCATTGTAAGCTGCAAGTGCCAGTGTCGTATTACCGTCATATCTGTCCAGCATCTGGCGCAGGTATTTGGCGCCCCCCATTATGTTTTGTTCGGGATCAAAGGAATTGGTTACCCCAAGACTTTTTGCCGTTCCAGGCATAAGCTGCATGATTCCCTGCGCCCCGGCACGAGACTGCGCTGAAGGATTAAAATTTGATTCAGCTTTGGCAACAGCTTTCAACAATTCGATAGGAACTTGATATGTATCGGACGCTTTCTGAAAGAGCTCATCAAGATTGACCTGACGAGGTTCTGAAGACTGCGCCGTTTCCAGCACTGCCGCTTCGCTTTTTTTCTCTTTTTCCATGGCAGTATCCAGGATTTCAGAAAAACTTTTAACTGGAACAGCCCCGCTCGTTTTACTGCTGGAAGCATTGCTCTGCCCCTGCCCCGAAGCGAGGATGCTGTTGACTAAATTGGGATTGATTATGTTGATTGTCATCTAAATAAGACCTCTCTAAAAGGATTTGTCGCATTTCGAGACCGAATTGTTTCAATTCTATAACAAGATTCGACAATTTCCCTTATTTTTCCTTATATATATATTAAAAATAACATGTTTTATCAATTGTTGTCAAGGGGTTCACACTTGTCCAAAAACTGCCTTAAATGTTCCCGCTCAGCAGCCTCATCTGCATTCAGTCTGCCCATCCTGTCGCAGAAGCCCAGCAGTGCAATCTCTCTCAAATCCGTATCCCGTTTCATCCCTTCAATATCGGCAAATCTCATAGATTTAACTACAAATAAAATCTGCATATGCCAGCGTACCAGTGCAGTGATCTTATCGATCAATTCTTCATCACTCATGAATTTACCCAAAAATTCCCGTGTTCTTACCGCACTTGCTTTGTCATGATCATATGCTGTTATTTTTCCCTTACGGGTTCTTGTTGTCTCCGCTTTACCAATATCGTGCAGAAGTGCTGCCCAAAGAAGCGCTTCTGGGTCCTTGCTTTCGTGCTTATATTTCGCAGCCTCGTCCACTACCAGCATCGTGTGATTCCAAACATTTCCTTCCGGATGATGCATCGGAGACTGGGGCACATTTTTTAAGCGAAGAAGCAATGAAAAAGGATACTGAGCAAAAGCATCACGCTTGCAGGTCTGATTGAAATATTCAGATGGAGCAGCATCCTCCAGCAGATGCTGCTCCATCTCAGAAAACAACTGTGTATTTTCTACCATTTATCACTCCCGCCTGTCTTCTTTAGGCCGAACACTGCCCTTGCACTTTCTGACTGGGGATCATGCTTAATATGCTTTGATCCAAATTTACCGTCTTCCTTTTTGTTATTTCGTTTATTCCCTTTAAAAAACAATCCAATCCGCCTCCTTCAATAATTATTTTATGATTCCTATTTTGTGCATTTGCAGATTCAATATAACTGGAAGCTTTCAACAAAATAGGGATACTTGTTGGTTGATAATTTTTTCCAATCGGATTAAAATAAGGAGAGGTTAAACTGTAAGAAATAGGAATTGGAATTTCATTCCAAATGAATTAGGGGGATCATGATGAAACTAAAAAACAGTTGGTTCAATGCCATAGAGCAAAGAACATCAAGAAGGTCATATAAAAATCAAAGTATGGAATATCAAAAAATTAATCAAATCGAAGCGCTGATCCAGGTGCTGAATGAAGAGTCAGGACTTCACATTCAATTTGTTCATGATGGACGCCGGTTCCTCAGCGGCTTCAAAGCTTCCTATGGAATGATTAGTGGAAGACCCTCTATGATTGCACTGGTCGGAAATCCATCCAATCCCGAATTGAAACGGAAGGTTGGGTATTATGGTGAGTTTCTTGTGTTGGAGTGCGTCTCACTTGGCCTTGGCACCTGTTGGTTAAGTGGTACCTTTGACCGGCAGGAATGCAGGAAAGCAATACAGCTTGCAGAAGCAGAGGAGCTTGTCTGTGTGATCGCAGTGGGACTTGTACCGAATAATAAAACCATCAAAGAGAACCTGATCTCCCAGATCGGCAAATCAAAACCCAGCTTTGAAGAACTGCTGGCCGAAAAAGACAGCACACCTCCTCTTTGGGTTGCCAGGGGAATTGAAGCTGCGCGCTTTGCACCTTCGGCAGTAAATAAAAAACCTACCGCGTATCGTTTTCTGGAGGATCAATTATTTGTTTACGCCGCTAAGAAAAATCGTGATAACGAAGAAATCGATCTTGGCATTTCGATGGCTCACTTCCAGTTGGGTGCTATGCAAGGCTTAAAAGATGGAATCTGGATCAAAAAGGATCATGGATATCTATTTGTCTAAGGAAGCGCTGATTCATCAGCGCTTCCCTAAGAAAAGCTGCTCCAGGAAAGCTGCCCACCGCTCATGTGGCGGGCAGTAGTCTACAGCTCAATCAAACGCAATTCCAAGGTAAGCTTGATTCGAAGGAAGCTTTCTCTCACCGTTGTTCCTGCGAAGCATTCCAAAGGCCGAAACGGTTCCGCCCAAGGATCTTCCTGAAAAAGCAGGTGTTCTGACAAGATATCGATCCGCAGGGCTCATGCCTCCAATATGCTTGACCGCAGATGCAAGAAACTGTTCTTCTGCCAGCAGCTCCTTTATCACAGTAAGCTCTGAACTTCGTTCTATAATGGCACAGCCGATGATGGAATCTTTCCCATCTATTACTGCCGTGCCTTCCCGTTGAATCAAATAGAGATCTCCTCCACTTTGGTTTGAGATTCTTTTCTGGTGTCTGATTTCCTCATCTCTATAGTCAATATGCGCGCTGCCTGTGAGAAATCTTCTTCTGGCAGCATTGTATTCCCCAGGCTCTGCAACACAGAATTTCAAAGACAGACGATCGGGGACCTCCAGTTTTCGAGCCTGGATGCCGGTTAATTCTCTCTGACAAAGATAGAACGCTTCCCCATAACCCCTTTTCTCATAAAAGCGAAACAAGCACTCCCCCGCAGGAACGAGAAACGTAGTTTCGATCTCACGCGAAGCGAGATATTGATTGCAAAAGCGCATCAGCTCATCTGCAAGTCCCAGTTTCTGATAATCGGGATGTGTGGCAACCCCATAAATCATGGCAGACTTTTGCCGGGTTCCATCTTCGAAAACGATATCAGCCGGTATCATTGACAGCATCGAGACAATCTGCCCATCTTTCAGAAGCACTGCCGTTTCTTCTTTCCAATTTCTGCAGTTGAAGTAGGTATCAATATACTGGTCTTCATCACCGAAGCAAAGTTTCCAGATCAATTTTAGCCTCTCCAAATCTCCAGTCGTTGCAATCCGCATTTCTGTATTGAATGCCACACAGTCGTCGCCCATATATCTTTTATTGCTCTCGTCTTGCTCTTTCATTTGCTTAATCCCTTTCTTTTGTTCTATAGAAACACCAATGGAACAGCTGAACCAAATCTCCAAGCTGCCGCTCAGCGTGTTATATAATAATATTTGAAACCATTAACCCTTTATCTAATTCAACATATAATAAAAAAGATCCGTTTTAAAATTCCTTAATAGAATGGAGGATTTTCAAATGCCAACGGCACTGAATATCTCAAACCATCGGATTTACCCCGAGGTATATTATAAGGTCCAACCTTATATCTTGATGGTCTGCGATGAAATTGACATCTATGATGACTTCGAAATGCCATCCTCAGACATGGTCAGACAAATGTCAGATCATATTTATTCCGAAGTCTGCAGGATGCATCCGGAATGTATGGGTTCCGAACCCTTCCGTGAAATGTCCCAAGAAGCAGCCGCCGCATACCGAATCTATGGCAATGTGGAATATCAGCAGATTGGTCCGGGAGGAGTCTTCAATGACCTAATCACCATCATGCTTCTTAACGAACTCTTCGGAAGAAGACGACGAAGAAGAAGATATTACTGATGGTCATGTATTACGAAAGAGAAATGGCCGTTTCACCGCGGCGCCTAGAAGCGCTGACTGCGATATCGATGTGTTATGTCATATTTACATAAAACACATTATGTTGCGTTCAGGTTCTTATACGCTAGGCTTGCGAAGCGGCCTGTATTGCTTCGTTCAGGCTGTTCACCCCCACCACCTTAAGGCCGCCGGGCATTTCTGCAAGCTTGGCGGCATTTTTTTGCGGCATAATGACCTTTACAAAGCCAAGCCGTGCAGCCTCTCTCACGATCTTATCTGCATTCCGAATGGACCTGAGATCCCCGGTGAGTCCAATTTCTCCGATTGCCAGCACCCGATTTAATCCTTTCATCCTTTTACAGGAGGAATAGATCGCTAAAGCAACCGCCAAATCAATCGAGGTACCTTCCGGCCTCATGCCTCCTACGATATTGACGTAAACGTCCTGGTTGATCAGCGAAAGGTTTGCCTTTCGCTCCAGAACCGCCAGAATCATATTCAGTCTGGAGAGTTCCACGCCGATGGCAGTTCTCCGTGCGAAGCCAATGTTTGTCGGAGAGGTCAGCGCCTGGACTTCTAAAAGCAGCGGACGGGTTCCTTCATACAGTGCCGTTGCCACTGCACCTTCGGTTCCCTCCTCCATGCCTTCAAGAAAGCACTCTGAGAGATTATGAATCTCTGTCAACCCCTCCTCCGCCATCTCAAACGCACCGATTTCGCTCGTGGTGCCAAATCGGTTTTTGTATGCTCTTAAAATTCTCAGATCTTGATCCCGCTCTCCAGTGAAGTTAAGCACACAGTCAACCAGATGCTCAATAATTTTAGGCCCCGCAAGATCCCCGCTCTTTGTAACATGGGCCACAATAAAGATCGGTATTTTCTTTCCCTTGCCGATTCTCATGAGCTCGTTTCCGCAAGCTCTGACCTGAGAAACACTGCCCGGAGCCGATTCCAGGGCATCGGTATACATGGTCTGGATGGAGTCTATGATCAAAAATGCAGGATTCAACTCCTCAGCAATCTTTACGATATTTTCCATGTTGGTTTCCGAAAGCAAAAACAGATCATCAAGGCTGCCTTTGCAAACTCTATCGGCACGCATTTTCACCTGTTCTGCCGATTCTTCTCCCGTCACATAAAGGACTTTTCCGCAGCGCTCTGCGATCTTAGACGCTGCTTGTATAATAATGGTGGATTTGCCGATGCCAGGCTCGCCGGAAATCAGCGTCAGGGAACCAACCACAAGGCCGCCTCCCAAAACGCGATTCAGTTCCTCGATTCCGGTATCGATCCTTGTCTCGCTTCCTGATTTGATGTCAGAAAGCCTGTTTGCCTTTAATTTCTCTCCCGAAGCACCCCGGTGACGCTTATCATCTTCTCTTATTTCAACAACCTTTTCTTCTACCATGGTATTCCATTGGCCGCAGATGCACTGTCCTTGCCATTTGGGACTCTCGTATCCGCATTCCTGGCAGACAAAAACCGTTTTTGCCTTTTTGCTCATTCAAGGGGCCTCCTAATCCTATTTTTTCTATTGTAACACATTAAGAACAGACGTTCAACAGATCCTCTGAAACAGAATTTATTCCGCAAATACCAAAGTGATCCACGAGAAACTTCAGGATATTGGGAGATAAAAAGGCAGGGAGCGTCGGGCCTAGACGGATGTTTTTCACCCCCAGATACAGCAGTGCAAGTAAAACAATCACTGCTTTCTGTTCATACCACGCGATGTTATAAATGATAGGCAGCTCATTGATATCCGATAATTCGAAGACTTCCTTCAGTTTCAGCGCAATGAGCGCCAGCGAATAAGAGTCGTTGCACTGGCCTGCATCCAGCACTCTGGGAATGCCTCCGATGGTTCCAAGTTCGAGCTTGTTATAACGATATTTCGCGCACCCCGCAGTTAGGATTACAGTATCCTTCGGCAGTTTTTCTGCAAATTCCGTATAATATTCTCGAGACTGCATTCTGCCGTCACAGCCTGCCATAACCACAAACTTTCGAATGGCTCCCGATTTTACTGCATCTACCACTTGCTCTGCCAAAGCAAAAACCTGCGCATGAGCAAATCCTCCGATGATGCTTCCATGCTCAATTTCCACAGGTGGCTCAAGAGTTTTTGCAAGGTCAATGATCTGAGAGAAATCTTTTTTCCCGTCAGCCCCTGATTCAATATGGGTACATCCGGGATAGCCTGTGGCGCCTGTGGTAAAGATTCGATTCCTGACCTCTTCACTGCCGGGAGGTACAATGCAGTTTGTCGTAAACAGGATCGGTCCACGAAAGGTTTCAAATTCTTCCTCCTGCTGCCACCAGGCGTTTCCATAATTGCCAACAAAGTTTTCATATTTTTTGAATTCTGGATAATAATGTGCCGGCAGCATTTCACCGTGGGTATAAACATCCACACCAGTACCTTGCGTCTGTTTAAGAAGTTCCTCCAGGTCAGTCAAATCATGCCCTGATACTAAAATAGCCGGGTTTTCACCTGTTCCGATCCTGACTTCGGTGATTTCCGGGTTGCCGTATCGCTCTGTATTGCCTGCGTCGAGCAGTGCCATAGCCTCGACACCGAACTGTCCCGTTTTCATTGCGAGTGCGGTCAGGCTTTCAACGGTTTGCTCATCATCCAGTGTTGCATTCAACGCTTCATATATAAATTGATAGATCTCCTGCTTTTCCTTTCGCAGCTGCAAAGCATGGTATGTATATGCAGCCAGTCCTTTGATACCAAAGAGAATCAAATGCTTCAGGGAACGAACATCTTTGTTTTCTCTTCCCGTCATATCCGCATAGGAAGCTTTAAAAAGCATGTCTCGCATGGTACTGATTTCATAAGTGGCAGCATCATGCAAGTCTACTACATCGATTTTCTCCCGTAGTTTGTCTCTCTCCTCAATCATTTTTCGAATCTGGCCAATGACAGCCTCTTCATCAAAATTTGCGTTGGTGATCGTCATAAAAAGGCTTCTAAGCACCTCTCGGTTTACATCTGACAGGACTGATGTATCGAGCCCTCCTTTTACAATGATCTCCGCGATGCCTTTGATCGTGTAGATCAGAAGATCCTGGAAATCAGCCAGCTCTTCACTTTTTCCGCATACTCCGCCATATTCACAGCCGGTTCCCCGCCCTGTTTCCTGGCACTGATAGCAAAACATACCCATATACTGGTCCTCCTTTCATTCCTCTCCCGGTCTTTTATAACTTATTTATAATTGAAGTTCAGCCCGTTTCCGGCAGAGACCTCCGATCAATTTGGAGGGCGGTGACATGAAGCGGGCTGATTTCATCTTTCTTGGATTATTCAGTTTATTCCAATGTCCATATTGATTATACCGACAAATTCGTCTTTTCTGCGTTGCAAATGCAACTCAAAGTTAAAAAAACAGCTGATGTTTCTGAGAAACATCAGCTGCATTTCTTAAAAATCGATTATTATTCTTCCAATTCTTTCTTATGCTCAGCAATGATCTTCTCCGCCAGGTGAGCCGGAACTTCTTCATAGCGTTCAAATCTCATCGTAAAGCTTCCTCTAGCCTGTGTCATAGAACGAAGCGTGATTGCATACTTAAACATTTCTGCCTGGGGAGCCTCTGCAAGAACCTTCTGTCCGCCGCCGGTCTGAGGTTCCATACCGAGGATCTTTCCTCTTCTCTTGTTCATGTCGCCCATGACATCACCCATGTACTCATCGGGTACAAGAACTTCAACGTGCATCACTGGCTCCAGCAGAATCGGTTTTGCTTCAACGATACCTTTCTTGAATGCTAGAGTAGCTGCGATCTTGAACGCCATTTCGTTGGAGTCAACATCGTGGTAGGAACCGTCATAGAATACTGCTTTGACATTCACTACCTTGAATCCCGCGAGAGGTCCTTTTTCCATGGAGTCCCTAAGACCCTTTTCAACTGCGGGAACATAGTTCTTCGGTACAGAGCCGCCGAAGAGTGCTTCTGCGAACTCAAAGATTTCCTGAGATGGTGAAAATTTGATATGGACATCTCCGTACTGACCTGCTCCGCCGGATTGTTTCTTATGTTTTCCCTGAACATCAGAACTCCCCTTAATGGTTTCTCTGTAAGGAATCTTCTGATCTACCAGATCAACACCTACGCCGAACTTGTCCTTGAGCTTAGCGGTAATAATCCCGATTTGAATTTCTCCCTGGCCCCCGATGAGGGTCTGATGGGTTTCCGTATTTCTTGTCATAACAAAGGATGGGTCTTCTTCCATGAGCTTGTGAAGGCCGGAGCTGATCTTTTCCTCGTCGCCTTTTGACTTTGGTTCCACCGCCATATAGAGTGATGGTTCCGGGAAGGAAACCGACGGATATTTTATGAAGTGGGCTTTCTCACAGAGGGTATCGCCTGTCTGTGTGAACTGAAGCTTGGCTGCCGCTACGATATCTCCCGCAACAACTGCATCCGCTTCCGCCTGGTTCTTTCCTCTCATAAAGAAGATGGCCCCCAGCTTTTCCGATTTCTCGGCTCTTGCATTATATACTTCGATTCCGGAATTCACTTTTCCGGAAATAACCTTTAATAAATTAATCTTTCCTACAAATGGGTCGGCTATGGTTTTGAAAACAAAAGCGGATAATGGAGCGGAAGCGTCACACTTTCTGACGATTTCATCTCCCTTGGAGTCTTCGCCTTTGTATTCCTGATCTTTGGCTTTTGGTACAAACTTGATCAGCGCATCCATGAACTCTTTAATCCCAGTGCCGTTAACCGCACAGCTGGTCAAAATGGGAACGATGCTTCCTGATGCAATGCCTGCAACAAGTCCACGATTGAATTCTTCTTCGGTAAATTCTTCCCCGCCGAAATATTTTTCCAGGAGTTCTTCATCACTTTCAGCTACGGCTTCCGTCAAAGCATCCTTTTCAGAAAGCTGAACTACAGATGTGCCAAACTTG
>JAQSXD010000133.1 GCA_029266295.1 Bacillota bacterium
CCACTACGATTCCTGCAAGTACTGGCAGGTGGCCGCCTTTTGGAGACATCGCCATCTGTGCGAAGATGCTTCCGGGAGATGGCGTAGCAACCAGTCCGGCATTCAGCAAAACGAAGGTGAAGTTTGCGCTGATTCCGCCGCCGATTGCAGCGAGGATGAGAATTGGCTTCATGAGTATGTATGGGAAATATACTTCATGAATCCCGCCGAGGAAATGAATGATTGCAGCACCTGGTGCAGACTGTCTTGCCGCACCCTTTCCGAAGATACAGTATGCTAGAAGGATACCCATACCAGGACCAGGATTACTTTCCAGCAGGAAGAAGATAGATTGGCCCATTTCTGTTACTTGCTGGATTCCTAGAGGTCCTAAAACGCCGAAGTTGATTGCGTTGTTCAGGAACAGGATTTTACCAGGCTCAATAGCAATGGCTATAAGCGGAAGCAGTCCTGCTTCTGTTACTGCTGCAGCAATACTGCCCAGAGTTGTTGAAATTGCAGTTACAATTGGTTCAGCCACCAGGAATGCAAAGATAGAAACCAGCGCTCCCAGAATACCTGCTGAAAAAGTATCTACAAGCATTTCAAATCCTGTACGGATTCTGCCTTCAATGAGCTGGTCGAATTTCTTGATGACCCAGCCGCCCAAAGGCCCCATAATCATACCACCTAGGATCATCGGAATAGAAGCACCTACAATAATACCATATGTTGCAATTGCACCGACGACACCGCCTCTGATCCCATGTACCAGTCTTCCGCCTGTAAAACCAACTAAAATGGGTATCAGCCATTTAATCATAGGATCTACCATTTGGGAAAGGGTTTCATTTGGAGTCCATCCGGTAGGAATAACAAACATCGTAATAAGACCCCAGGCCAGAATAGCTCCAATATTCGGTATGATCATACCGGCCATGAAGCCCCCGAATTTTTGCGTACTAGCCTTAAAATTTGACTTTTTGTTCACAACCGTTTCGGCTTTAACATTACTCATAGCTTTACCTCCTTTTTATTTTACCCTAATAGTAAACGCAAGAGGAACGAGATGCAATTTAAAGAAAACCAATCTTGTCACAGCTTCCTTTTGACAATTTTGATAATTCAGTTATTATAATGGTTTCAACTGGATTCAATTATAACAAAAAAATTAAAAGCATTGCACAATGTTTTGCAATGCTTCAAAAATAACGATCAGGATCAACCCCTTTTAGGCAGATGAATGCAACGCCCCAATGCGTCTCCGCAAGCCTCCATAAAAGCTTCGGAGAAACTCGGGTGGGCATGGATGATATTTGCAGCTTCGTCAACCGTGATCTCAGCTGCCATCAATGCGGCGGGTTCTGCGATCATTTCTGCCGCATGAGCGCCAAAAATATGAACCCCGCACAGCTCCGAATACTTCTTATGTGCCACAACCTTAACGTATCCCTGGGATTCACCGCCTGCCAGTGCGCGGCCGTTGGCCATAAACGGAAAACGACCCACACTGATTGCATCTCTTCCGAATGTTTCTGCTGCGGCTTCCTCCGTCAGTCCTACGGAAGCCACCTGTGACAGGGTATAAACGCAGGACGGTACCAAATCAAGTCTGCAGCGCGCAACGTGACCCATCGCATTCTCGGCCGCTGTCTCACCCATTTTAAAGGCTGCGTGAGCCAGCATGAGTCTGCCATTGATATCCCCGGCAGCATAAAGATTGGGAATATTTGTGCGCATATACTCGTCGACAACAATTTTTCCTTTCTCGATGAGAATCTTATCTTTTAAGGTACCAAGGCATTCCAAATCAGCTTTTCGCCCGACGGAGAGGAGGACGAGATCTGCTTCCACCCTGGTTCCGTCCTCACCGCAGATACAGACGGAAGTCCCTTCATCGATCATCTCTGTAATTTTTTTAGAGAGCTGTATGGAAATCCCCTGCTGTCTCAGGTCTTTTTCCAAAGACATAGCCAGCTCCCGATCCATCATTGGGATAAGACAATCCATTGCTTCCAGAATGGTCACCTGGCTTCCGAAGGATTGAAACGCCGATGCCATCTCGCATCCAATTACCCCTCCTCCGATCACCGCCAGTCGTTTCGGCAGTTCGGTCAGATTCAGAAGCTCGGTGCTCGAGATTACTTTTGGATTTGCGATTCCCTTAATTGGAATCTGACTCGAGACAGAACCTCCGCACAGGATGATGGATTTTGCCTCATAGTTGTCGCCGCCACAAATGATATGCTGCGTACTGCTGAGCACAGCAGTTCCGTATACGACAGTTACGCCATTGGATTTCAAAAGCGAACCAACACCGCTGGTCAACTGATTGACGATTTTATTCTTATGACTTACAACCTTTTCCATGTCTACCTCTGCGTCAGGATGATTCCGTATTCCGCGCTCTGAGGCATTTTTTATGGCATGGATCACCTCTCCGGTTTTTAAATAGGTCTTTGTTGGGATACAGCCGCGATTGAGACAGGTGCCCCCAAGGACGTCTTTTTCAAACAGAACAACCCTTCCTCCAAGCTGGGCAGCCCGGATTGCGCCAACATAGCCTGCGGGACCTCCGCCGATCACAGCGACATCGTATTGGTTCATAACAACATCTCCATCTCTCACAATAATAGCTCCATTGGATTCTGAAGCAGCTCTTTAACTCGGATCTTAAATGTAGCTGCACCGACTCCGTCCATGATACGGTGATCATAGCTCATGCAAAGCAGCGCAATTTTTCTGCTTACCAGCTCACCATCCTTGAGTGCCAATTCATCATGAATCCCGCCGATACCCAGCAGCGCGCACTCAGGCTGATTGATGATCGGAGTAAATTCGTATACGTCAAACATTCCCATATTGGAAACAGAAAAAGTACCGCCGGAGTACTCGTCTGGAAGAATGGCTCCCGTTCTCGCACGTTCTGCCAGCTCTGCAGCTCTTTCTGAGATCTGAAGCAGAGAAAGCTGGTCAGCATTGTGAATCACCGGGACAAACAAACCATTTTCAACACTGACGGCAAATCCGATATTTGCCTCTTTGTAAGTAACATATTCCTTTCCGATGATTGACGTACGACAATGGGCAAGCTCTTTCACTGCAATCGCCGTTGCCTTCAACACAAAATCATTCACAGAGATCCTTTTCTCTCGGTTTTTATTAATCTTTTCCCGCAGCTCCAGAAGTTCGGTGAGATTGACGCGCATGCTCTGCATGACCGTGGGAATCTGACTGTAGCTAGAAAACATCCGTTCCCCGACAACCTTGCGCATCCCCTGAATCGGTCGGCGATTTTCAACGGAACGCCGATTTCCCTGTATTTCCGGAACAGATGAGGGAACAGTGGAATCTGCTATGTCTGCGGAGGTTGTTGCGGCGAAGGAGCCTGTATTGGTTTCAGCAGCAAGAACGTCTCCCTTTTGAATTTTCCCTCCAAATCCAGAACCGGATATATGGTCAAGATTGACCCCATCCACCTCGGCATATTTTCTGGCAAGAGGTGTTGCCTCCCTTGGATACTTCTCAAGTGCAGCAAGTACATCTCTTCCTCGGATTTCGCGGTCAGGACCGGAAGGCGGGATGAAATCCAGTGCAATTCCTGCATCTTTGGCAAGTTTTTTTGCATAAGGTGTTGCGGCAGGCGGTGCCCCTGCCGCAACTGTATTGCCGTCTGTGGCTCCATCAGCTGTATTACCGGCTTCGGCTCCATCAGCTGCCATTGGGGCAACGGCAGTTTGGATCGCGCCGTGTCCTCCAGTGATTTCCGACATATCCTGTATCTTTTGTGGTATTTTTTCATCGGGCGCGCCAATATATCCGATTGTTTGAAGAACCGGAACCGTTGCTCCGTCCTCAATCAGTTTCGCAAGGAGAATACCGGTACCCGGAGATTCTGCCTCCATATTGATTTTATCCGTCTCAATTTCCATAATCGGTTCATTCAGTTCAACGTGGTCACCCACGTTTTTCAGCCAGCGGATGAGCATTCCTTCCTTCATATCCATGCCTGCTTTGGGCATAAAAACTTCTATCATATTGTTCTCTCCTCTCGTGACCGCTACAACAGGCTCTTGACCTGGGCAACAATCTTTTCAACTGTAGGGAAAACCGCTTTTTCCAGATTCGGGTTGAAAGGAATGGGGCAGCTCAATGCGCCCAGTCTGCGAATCGGCGCATCTAAATAGTAAAACGCCTCACTGTCGGCGATCTGACCGGCGATTTCGCCGCCGAATCCGCCAAATTGTACCGCTTCATGTACAATGAGAACATGCCTTGTTTTACGCACGGACTCAATCATTGTTTTATGATCCAGGGGCACCAGAGAACGGATATCGACTACCTCAACATTGATCCCCTCTTCCATAAGCAGCTCTGCTGCCTCCAAACTCATTTGGACCATTCGCCCGTATGTGATGATGGAACAATCCGTACCGCTTCGTTTCACGTCGGCAACGCCAAGCGGAATGGTGTATTCCTCCTCTGGAACCATTCCCTTCGTACGATACAACGTCTTCTGCTCAAGAAACATAACCGGATTGTCATCCCGGATAGCCGTTTTTAGCAGACCCTTGGCATCATATGGCGTGGACGGAATCACAACCTTCAATCCGGGAAAATGAGCGAGGCAAGCCTCAAGGCTTTGAGAATGTTGAGCAGCCGCACCGGTTCCGCCGCCTGACGGTGTGCGCATAACCATGGGAACCTTTACTTTTCCCCCAAACATAAAACGCATTTTAGGTGCTTCATTGACGAGTTCATCAAAGCAAACACACATAAAATCTGAGAACATCAATTCGACGATGGGGCGCATCCCCACCATCGCGGCGCCGATTCCCGCCCCGACGAAGGCCTGCTCAGAAATTGGAGTATTCATAATACGGTCTTTTCCGAACTTTTCAAGCATTCCGCGGGATACTCCAAATGCACCGCAGTATTCTGCAATGTCTTCTCCCATAAAAAAAACTGTTTCATCCCGGATCATTTCTTCACACATGGCATCATTAATTGCCTGAGCATATGTAATTTCTTTCATCATAATAACTCCTCCCCCTTATGCATATACGTCGTTCATTAGATCGTCAAAGGATGGCTCTGGGCTGGCCTTGGCAAATTCCTCCGCCTGCTCAATCTCATCTGCGGCAGTTTTGGCCGCTTTGTCAAGTTCTTCCTCTGTGAACAGCTCGTTTTCTACAAGATACTTTCGAAATGCTTTGATCGGGCATTTTTCCTTCCAGGATTCGATCTCCTCCTTCGTCCGGTAGAGATTGCCGTCGCTCTTTGAATGACCTGAAATTCGGTATGTATTTTCAACCAGCAGCATGGGTCCCTTACCGGAAGCTACGTATTCTCTGGCCTCCACGCTGGCATGATAAACCTCTAAAACATTGTTTCCATCCACGGTCTTTGCTGGCATGCCGAAGGGATAAGCCCTTTTTGCGATGTCGGTATCCTTCATTACATCTTTAATGGGAGTTGACATACCATAGGTATTGTTGACACAGACGAACAGCACAGGTAACTCCCAGACCGCTGCCAGATTCATTGCTTCCCAAGTCGCTCCCTCATTGGAAGTGCCGTCTCCAAAAAAGACAACGGAGATGCGGTCTTCCTCTTTTCTTTTCCTGGTGGCCAGAGCCGTACCGACACACATCACCGCACTTGCACCCAGAACACCGTCTGCCCCAAAGTAGTGAATATCCGGGTCGGCAATGTGCATGGAACCACCTTTTCCCTTGCATACACCAGTTTTTCTCGCTAAAATTTCCGCCATCATATACTTGACGTCGATGCCTTTGGCGATTGCCTGACTATGGCCCCTGTGGGTTCCAAAAACATAGTCCTGAGACTTCATCGCTGCAATGGTACCTGCAGCAGTTGCCTCTTCTCCAATGCCAAGATGCGTCGTTCCATGTACAAGGCCTTTGGAAAAGAGCCACTGGACGCGCTCTTCAAAATAACGTGCCAGATGCATATCAATCCACATTTGCCACATGATCATTTTTAGTTCTTTTGATATCGGTTCTTCAATATTCTTGGTTACATCTGATGTGTGATCAGAATTCTTTCCACTCAAAATAATCGCTCCTTTCGGAACCTTTCAGTTCCAGTTATCCTGCACCGTGCTCCATAGCAACGGACATATATTCCATATTGTTATTTATTTGCATAATATTTACTGTTTAAAATACAATAGAGACTCGATGAACCCATTCATCCTTCCAGGTTTTCTTGCGAAACCGTATGAATTGCTTTGAGCCCGGATCAGTCTCGCGAATCCAGACTGATCAGCTCCCGGATCAATCCCTTAACTCCAATCCGCTCAGTTCGTTCCAGATCGGATCAAGTGCTTCAATCAACTTGCAGTAGATTGCATATTTGTACTGATAATAGGAATGCTTCTCTGCGGTAGGTTCGTATCTTTTTTTAATCTTCGTCAATTCAGCAGCAGCTTCATAAAAATCATTAAAAATGCCTACACCCACACCTGCAGCCATGGAAGCCCCCAATGCTCCGAGTTCCTGTGCTTCTGAAACCTCCACTGTGAGTCCAAGGGCATCGGCAAAAATCTGCATCCAGACTTCGGAACGTGCTCCGCCGCCGGCAATACGCACAGCTTGGGGCTTATCGCGAAATTCTAACAGCCGGTCGATGTGGTACATATGGCAGAAAACCACACCTTCGTAAATCGCACGCAGCAAGTCTGATATGCCATGGCTGCAATCCAGCCCCACAAAAGCCGCTGTCGCATCGATGCTGACATTGGTACCAAACAGAAACGGGAGAAAAATCAAGTGATTTTGTTCTTTGCCAGCTGCAATCATCTCATTGATCTTCTCATATCCGCAAAAGTTCATGCCGTTTTGTTTGAGAAAGGTCTTTATGAACCACTCAAGATTTGTTGCTGAAGTAGAGCTTCCCTCCAGGATAATATGATAACCGGGCAGGCAATAGTAAAAGGCGCTGAAAATGTTCTTCGAATAGAGCGGCCGTTTTGTAATAAATGCATTGACACCCCAGGTACCAATAATCATACCAAGCTGCTCTTCCTGTACAACACCCTGCGAAATAATGCATGCAACCGTATCAATCAGTCCGCCGGCAACAGGTGTTCCGGCCATCAGTCCTGTGCGCTCCGCACAGCGTTTCGTCACAAAGCCCCCGATTTCAGTGCTCTCTAAAAGTTGAGACGGGAATTTGTTTTCATAACGTTCAATCCCAAGTTTTTGCATAATCTCACTGCTGAGCCTGCGTGTTTCAAGATCCATCAAACTCATGGAAGAGGCTTCCGTACATTCAAGACTGAAATTGCCGGTCAAAAGAAATCTGGCATAATCTTTTGCAGTGAGAAAGACGTCGGTCTTTTCTAGGGTATCAGGATCATAGCTGGCAAACCAGGCAATGATCGCAGGTGTTTGACCGGCCCATAAGATTTGACGGGTTTTGGGTATGATCTCATCAAGAACACCAGTTATATTCCATTTTCTCACAAACTCCTTTGCACGCATGTCACTGCTTAGGATTGCAGGATAAGTGGCTGTTCCGTTCCGGTCAAACATGTAAAGGCCATTTGCCTGCCCTGTTACACCGATGGCTGCAATCTCTTTCCCATTCACCCCCGAATTTTTGAGCACTTCCGCAACAGCATCATAAATACTGTTGCGGATCTGTTCCGTATCTCGCTCACGGTATTCCGGCTGAGGAGTCCGTGTATCCATCGCTTTTCCCGCCGAGCAAATCTCTTTCCCCCTGATATCATAAATTGCTGCCTTTGCAACAGACCCTCCAACATCAATTCCCATCAAATACTGCATCATAACGTTTCTCCCCTTCAGTAATTTGCCAGCTTATTCCTCAGGAATTCATTTGCTTCCTTGAGATAGGAATGAAACTGTGCTTCATCAGAGCTCCACATCTCTGCGATCAGAAAACCTTGATAACCAATTGTTTTTAAAATATCCAGACATGTGTCAAAATTCACTGTGCCGTGGCCGAAACGAACATCCCGATACACTCCCGGCCTGGTATCTTTTAAGTGTACACCCACAATATGCCTGTTTGCAATTCTCAAATCCTTATCAAGATCAACTTTTGATGCCGACAAATTGCCGACATCCGCATAGCACTGAAGAAAAGGGGAGTCAATCTTTTCACAGAGTGACATGATGTTCTTGCAACATCCCATAAAATATGTATCCATCGTTTCAAGAGCAAGAATTACACCGTGTCGTGCCGCCATAGCAATGCATTTTTCCATAGAATTGAAAAATATAGCTTCTGTCGTCTCATTTCGATGGGTTCCATGCTCGTCATATGCCGCCAGATGAACCAAACGAATCCCGGTTCTTGAAGCAAAACAAATTGCTCGTTCTACCAGTTCCAATCCCTTATTGCGAACAGCCTCATCTTCGCTGCCCAAAGGAAAAATGCGGTTTGCTGTCAGCGCCATGGTATGAATTGGAATCCCTGTGCTTTCCACCGCATGACGTACTTCCAGCACAGTCTCATCTGAGTAGAGTCTTTTCATCCTTTCAGGAGTCCCATCTACATTCATTTCGACGAAATCGAATCCGCTGTTTCTTGCAAGTTTCAACTTATCTTTCCAGCTGAGCTGGCTGCTGATTGCCTTCTCGTACAATCCAAGCGGCAATTCTCTCAGGTTACTCAAGTCAATTCTCTCCTTCCTGGATGCCTAGAGGGGGCTGACCACCTGAGACATGCCCCATACCGTAATTTCCTCTACAACCACATGGTCGGGCAGGGCGCAGATATTACAAATTGCTTCTGCCATGTCTTCCGCTTTTAGATTATCGGGCAAATCGGCCATTGGGGCTTCCTGTGCATTGATCTGAAAGTTCGTTGCTCCCGCGCCCGGGATCACGCAAGTTACACGTACCCGATCCTTTTGCAGTTCCACATATG
>JAQSXD010000134.1 GCA_029266295.1 Bacillota bacterium
ATGAAATAAATTCCGAATCATATCCAAACCCGCTACGAAGGTTCCGATAGATGCACCGATATTTGCCATCATTACGACCATAAGGATTTTCAAAAATCTGTTTCTGAAAAAGCCTTTGAAGCTGAATATGTCTTGCGGAATGTTATTGACGTCTTTTACCGTGGGCTTCTTAATCCAGGCCTCCACGAGTCCGGTAAACCAGCCGCAGGCCAGTACCGGATTGATGGTCGTAAAAGGTGCGGCTACAAAGGACGTCAAAATGCTCATGGGGTGGGCCAAAGACAATGCGGTGAAGCCAGCCGCAAGGAGGCCTGTCCATAAAACCCAGGCCGACAGTTGTTGAAGGCCTGTCTGAAAACTAACCACAAAGGCATAGACGATCAGCACCAAGATTGCCCCCGGGATAATCCAGCCCGCTACTTTCGAGAGTTTGCTCTTGGGAGGTGCTGTGGAAATACTGCTGATGTCCCGTTCGATGTCAATCTCCTTGGTTACTCCCGGAACATGGGCTCCGCCAAGAACGGCAACCACCTTGCTCCCCGGCGCTGTTTTAATTTTCGAAGCAAGGTACTGATCTCTTTCATTGATCAGCACTTCACCGATGCTCGGGAATTCTTTATGCATTCCCGAAATGGCCGTCTCCAGGATATCACTCTCAAGAAGCTCGTGGAGCTCTTCTTCCGAAATCTCGGTATCCTCATCAAAGGAAAACAATAGGCTGGTAAGCAGTTTTGACTTTTCCCAAAAGCTCAGCTTCCTCCAGATGCGCAGGAAGGTTGTCTGGATATCACGATCCGCCAAGACCAGCTTAGCTCCCACTTCCTCGGCGCTTTTTATGCCTTGGATCATCTCGCCGCCGACGTTGGTCCCCAGCTGCTTCGCAAGCTTTTTTTGGTAGGAACTCAATGCAAGGTTTACAAGCAGGAAACCGACTCGGTTTGATTTAATTACCTTGACGATATCGGTATTCTCCCACGCTTTAGGGTCCTGAAGATTTTTATATCTACCCTCATCCAGCTCAATGCAGACACTGTCTGGCTTTTCTTCAGAAATCACTTTCTTGACCAGTTCTGCACTTTGCTGAGATACGTGGGCTGTGGCGATCAGGATAATTTCTTTCCCTTGATAATTGAGTCTAGTGATATGGCTGCTGTCATCAATATTGTTATTGTTCATAAGGCGCTCCTTTTATGTTTAACGGGCTTTTCCTCTAGTATATGCCCGATTTGGCTCTTTAGTAATATAGTAACACAGGGATACAGATATTTCCACAATGATAAATGACAGAGAAGCAAGAAACGCTGTTATTTGTTCATATTAATTTTAGAGAATGCCCATTCCGCCATTTCTCTTACGTTGTCATTATCAGAGCTGCAGGCGGATTGAATCCAGGGCCCAAATTCAGGCTGATACTCGTTTCCCATCGCTCTCAACGCATTTGCCTTCCATAGCCATGCGGTTTCCCTCCGAATAAACCAGAATCTTGGGGTCAGCATTTCCGCAACGGTTTCTGGCTCCATGGAAACAAGCTTCTCCAATGTGATTTTTTCTGCCAGCTCAGCAAGACCTGGGAATTCCTCTATCTCTTCCCATTTCCCGCGATTCATCGGACAAGCATCCTGACAAGCATCACAACCGTAAATCCATTTGCCCAGATTTTCTCTCTGAGTTTCATCGGGCAAAGACCTAAGTCCCCAGGTCAAGCGCGTAATACATCGGGACATATCGGTGCAGTATGGCTGTGACAACGCCGCAGTAGGGCATGCGTCGATGCATTGATGGCAGTGATCGGGGCATTCCGCTAGACTTGACGACCCGATTAGCTCCAGCGCTTGGTCAATCAGCCATGTTTCGATAATAACCCAGGAACCTCCCTGTTCGGAGTAAAAGAAGTTATTCTTTCTGATCACCCCCAGCCCTGCCTTGTAGGCAGCCCATCTTGCGGCGGTTATCCCATTGAGCTCCCTTGCGGCTTTTAGTCCAAGCTCCCCCAAATATTTCTCAAATTCATGGTGCTTTAAACATTCCTGTGCATATTCCTGAAGTTTGTAATCAAATAAATAGTACTTTCCAATCATTCCTTGCAAATGCTCTGGCACCTGATATTTTCCATACCTTGTCACGCAGACAACCACTGACTTTGCCCAATCGTATCCTTTCTCGGGAGCGGCATATTTATATGCATATTCCAGCATAGGCCCCGACAACGGCGTCTGCTCCAGACGTTCCTTCAATTTGTTTCCATAGTCGTGAACAGCCTCAATTTTAATAATCCCACAGTCCTCAAACCCCAGTTCCAATGCCTTGTTTTTTATTGTCTGCGCCAGATTCCTATTGTTCATATTCTGATCCTCCTTTTATTTCTTTCGATTTACTGCTGGCTCTTTTTTAGAATCTTTCCAAACTATCAATTAGACAAAGCCGGCGGGAAAAGGTTACAAACTTTTTATTGCAAGAATGAGCCGATACCGATAAGATGAATTTGGAAACAAAGAAGAATCGGAATGAATCAAGGAGGATACGGATGACTGCTGCGGAAATAGAAGCGTTCGACGCACTGTATAAGGAAAATCTTAATAAGGTCTATCATTTCGCTCTAGCATTGACAGGAAATGCGGCGGATGCAGAAGAAATAACGCAGGAGGCCTTCTTCAAAGCCCTTCAGGGCTTTCCCTCATTTCGCCACGAATCCTCCTTTTTCACATGGATCTATCGAATTACGCTGAATGTAGCCTCCAGTTACCTGAAGGAGCGAAGCAAAATGCCAGTCCTTGCACTTACAGAGGACTACGGCTATAAGATGGAGGATATCTATGATGAGCATCCGTGCAGCAATCCGGAGCGCCTCTATCTGGCAAAAGAAGCAAAGTATAAATGTCTTCACTGCCTTACAGAATGCTTGTCAGGGGAGCAGCGCCAGATTTTTTGCCTGAACATCACGCTTGGTCTTCCGCAGAAACAGGTCGCGGAAATATTAGGTTGTTCCCTCAGCAAGGTTAAAACCACAATTCACCGAGCGAAACAGCAATGGTTTGGCTACATGGAAAATAGATGCAGCTTAATTAAGAAAAGTAATCCTTGCCGCTGCGAGCAATGGGTTCGTTTCGGCCTGCAGCAAGGATGGATTGTCCGCGAGGAAAGAGATACGAAAAGGCCGGAACCTCATCATCCGGAAGAAGAATACCAAGTGATCACTGAAATCAGAAAGCTAAAGGGGCTGCGTCTGCTCTATAAATCTCTCTATCCACAAAATCCCGATGATGCCTTCTCTGAAAGGATTCGCGAGGGCATCCGCAGGAAGGAATGGTCAATCATTTCCTAGTGTCAGATAAATTTCTCGAGAAAATTAATAATTTTTTAATACTCTCTTTATATAATCTTCACATTTGGGTTATAAACTAAATACAAGGGGGTGTTTTAATATGATAAAAAGAATCGATATGGAAGGGGTTTTTTCCGTATGTATTGTAATCGTGATCGCTTTTCTGTTTACCATGAAAGCTTTTTACAATCTTAGCTAACGAAAAATGAAACGCTAGCAATTGGGAACGTCCATTTTATGGGCGTTTTTTATTGATCTTTCTCATCACGCCGTTTCTTTATCGTTCCCATAGCCATATAAGTACCAATGCGCATGGCTTGGTCTTCAATCTGTTCAAATAGTTCGGTTTCCAAGTCATAGTTGCCAGTTGCGATCGCCTTGATTTCATTATTTTTCAACTCGATATAGCCATACATTAATTTTTTGATTTCATCCTGCACATAATATGGATTGATCCTCGCAAGAAACTCAGCCAAGCGATCAGCAACTTGGTATAATAGATTTTTATTGATTTCAATTGACAGCGAATCTTTGTTTTTATAGCTGTTTGTCAGCTGCCAGTTATCAGCAATCAAGTTTGTTATGATATTCAGAAATTCCTGAGAATCTTGTTCACCATAGTATTTTTTGAATTCCTCGTAAAATTCAGAGGGCAATTTCAGAAACAGTTCTTTTCCAATGGAGCTTTGCTCCGGTGAATTTCCAATCAGCGCCTGGATCAGACTTCTGGTCCAATAGACAATTTTCATCCATAAGGTGATAAAGTTGATTAGAATCTGCACCTCTTCATAGGTATACTGATCTATTTCCTGCATTGCAATCACGGTGCATTGTTTATTTTGCAATGCTACCCCTTTCAGCTCACGATATTCATCCATTTCGTTTCATCGCCTGCTTGATCAGTTCGTTGCCAAAGACCGTTACCGCAGCAATCAGCACGGATTGGATGATTACGGCTACAAGTACCTGCGGAGAGAACCCTTCCCCCATGTAAATACTCACATAAGCAAGCGTAATCAGAAAGCTGATTCCAAGAAGTATGTAAGGAATGGTCCATGTGTTTTTGAATCCATCGTTGAGCTTCAGAAACAACCCCACACAGTACAAAAACACAATGATAATAAAGAGCTCCGGCCGAATAAATTCTAGTATGCTTTCCATGCGAATCCCTCCTCCAAGATTGATATCGACCTCCTGTTTTATATCGCCTCTTGTAATTCTATGCAGGGACTCCTAGACTTATCCAGTAATTTCTCCGATATCCCCATCCTGGCCTGGTCACGTCTGCCCCATGTTCATATTCCTGTCGATGTACTGTTTTGCACCAGGCTCAATTGGGGCAGGCGTTTTCACATTTGGCCTTACTGTAAGTTCTGTTGCTATCTTTCATAGCCTTCAGATCCTCGCAAATATTTTCCCTTAATCGTGGTGTTCTTCTTCCATTGCATCTTCCTTGGTTCTTTGAATCGTTCCAATGGGGTGCGCAGGCGGTGCATAAATAGAGTACAGTTTTAAATGCTTATCTCCTATATTAATCAGATTGTGCCATGTTCCTGCCGGTATAATAATTGCAAAATCGTCGTCAACCTCTTCCTGATAATTTAATTTGTCCTTGTGATATCCCATTTTTATCAACCCGGTTCCCTCTTCAATTCGTAAAAATTGATCCAGATTCTGATGAATTTCCTGGCCAATATCTTCACCAGGCGCAATACTCATCAAGGTTAACTGTAAATAATCTCCTGTCCACAATGCAGTGCGAAAGCAATCATTTTGCTTTGTCAGTTGATCTATGTCGAAGGCAATAGGCTTCGGACCATAGTCCATTGGATCCATCGGACAATTTTTCTTAAACTTTTTCTGACTGTATGTAGTACTTACACGCTTATGCATTCACATCATTCCTTTCGTTATATGTATCCATTTATCATATTCTTTACAGGATCACTTTGTGCTAGAGTCGATGTTGTTATAGCAATCAAAAACACATAGAACAAAACTTGAATTAAAAAAAGAAACTACTAAAAAATAGCAGTCTCTTTTATGGCTGGAAAAGTGGGACTCGAACCCACAACCTCCCGGTTAACAGCCGATTGCTCTACCATTGAGCTATAATCCAAGATCATTATAGAATTATCATTTGAGATTATACCGATGTGGTTTATTCCAGCTTTCCAGTTGTTTAAGATTTATTATTTGCTGATCGAATAGCCATCCTAGATACTTTGTCCACTCACTGGAAATTGAAGTTACATCCTCTTCCTCAATGTTCGGCAAGTATTCTTGATTAAAAAATAATTCCGCTTCCTTTTTTCTCATCATAAATCCTTTCAGGTTCGTCACACCACTCAGTGCAATTCAGCTTCTCATAACATTTTCCCCCATTTGCATATTATTATTCAATCCTGTTTCCGTTATAAGCTGTGGTGCATAGAATTGTTATGATTATCTGGTTCATTAACTGCGGCGGCAGGAATCGTTTCTTCTGCAGCAGCGATAAAAATTCAGACCAATGAATAGAACGTGTCCTGAACGCACATAATAAGGTCGTTTCGTGAGATTAGAAGATCAATCATGTGCGATTCAAAATCGAACGCTTAATCATAAGGGGAAAGGAGTATGTTTTATCATGGATAAGAATAATAAGAAAAAAAAGAACGAATCCAAAAACAAAGCGAAAAATAATACGAAATGAGCCTGCTGAAGCTATATTTAGCTGTAACAGAAGCACAATTATTATTTTTAAACATTGACAATTGTCTTCTATTCACATATACTAAAAGTAATTCTAAATGTATTAATTGATGGCTGCGGGCTTAGGTCAATTTCCATTTTGACTTACACTGTGGCTTTTGTTTTTGCACGGGATAATAAGTATTAAGGAGGTACCTAGATGAATAGTGGTACTGTAAAATGGTTTAACGAAGGTAAAGGATTTGGATTTATTTCCAACAACGATGGTTCTGGAGATGTTTTCGTGCATTTTTCAGCAATTCAGAGCGATGGATATAAATCTTTGGCAGAAGGACAGCAGGTAACATTTGATACCGAAGCCGATCCTAAGGATTCCAGAAAGCTTCGTGCGATCAACGTTCGCCTGGCTTAATAGCCGCAACAAATCCGCTCCTTTGGGGTGGATTTTTTATTGCCCAGATTTTTGACACGATTCTTTACAAACCTTTAACCTAATCTTCACCTGTTCGTTACAAAAATCGCTTATACTGATAGCAGACCAGAAAATTTTTTCATTGGCTTTCTTCTCTAATCTGCCCCTGGAACAACCAGGGGCAGATTTATTGTATCAGAGAGCCTTCCGGGGATTCCATTTATTGATTTTTTGTTGAACGCTATCTTTTGTCTCGATGTCTTCTGTTGTTCAAGTTGCGATAAAAATCAATTGACCTCCTGTTGGTTTGCTCAAAGTAAAATCTAAATTCCTGCGCTGACAATTTTAAATTGATTGCCTCTAAGCCACCATATTTCTCGTCGCTTTCTGGGATTATAATGCCTAACTTTTCAATTGGAATATAAATCGTACTATAATCATAATTCGCCTTCCCCTTTTTTATGATTGCTCTTCCGCGGGTAAAGACGATTAGTTCTTTATTGTTGGTAAGATGCAGGCTATTTAACAAAATTGGTCTTGATAGAAAATGGCCTATCCTTTCAGCAAAGTTACCTCTTGCCAGCTTTAATGGGATCGATCTTTGTACTGCGCAAACCCGAATGTCCGGAATGATTGGTTTGATATCTTTCAGCATATTTCTATATAAAACTTCAACACCGAAATCTTCCCCCGGATCAAACTCGCTATTGATTTCAAAGGATTTTTGTGTGAATTTTTCCCTGATAATACCGATAAGTTTCACAATAATATTGCTTGAGACGGTATTGTATGGTATGACCAATTTGTTACGATCCAAGAAGATGGTTAGCGTCCCCTTAAGCAGCCGTCTATGATCTTCGATCCCCTCAATTTTGCTGTAATAGACCCTGCTCTCTTCCACATGTTGATCAACGCGCTTGAGTATATAAATGGAATCCTCATAAAGCCCAATCACATAATCATATAAATCCATATCAGGTCTGGCATTTCGTCGTTCCAGATTTCTTGGAATCTTGATCACCATTCGACTGTTATCACCGCTTTTGTAATATGGGACGAACAAAGGTGGCAGCGGATGCTCCTCATTCACTTCGTAAATCCATGGGCCAAAAGCATCATATTCTGATACTGTAATCATTTTTATATCACCTTTCAAACCTACTGTTTTAACAGAAGCGGTATATATTTCGCAACATGATATAACGGTGTCATATCCTTTTTCGTTAACGCACTAATCAGTGCCCCTTCCATCATTACTTGAATTATGATTCCCAGCTCGTCAGCCTTTTTCTTATCAAATCCACTCTTGACTAGCTTTGCAGAGAAGCCGTTTTCCCATGATTCAAAGGCATTCTTGCAGCTTTCTCTTATGGGTTCGCTGATTAATGAGGTCTCTAGTGCCAACAAACTGACGGTATAAGGAATGACTTCTTTCAGATCAATAATTCCCTGTGCAATCTGGTCAATAAAAGCCTGCATGGATTCCACCGGATCATCAATCGCATCCAGATATTCGGTAATTTTCTGCTGGATAAAATCACTGGTTAATTTCACCGCTTCTATTGCCAGCTCTTCTTTTCCATTTGGGAAATAGTAATATAACGAGCCTTTTGGCGCACCGCTCTCTTTGATAATTTGGTTCAATCCAGTAGCGTGATACCCCTGTCTTAAAAAAAGTCGTGATGCAGTCAGCAGGATTTTGTTTCGAGTATCTGATTTGCCTTTCATTTGATGTTACCTCCTGGATTATATAGACCGATCACTATAATTATAAGTGATTGAGCGGGTGATGTAAAGTTGGAAAAATAATTCTATCCTAATTCGAAAGGCCGAAGGTCGTTATTTATCTCCAACTTTACAAACTTTTAACACGGTCTTCATCTATTCCTTACAAATTGCAGATATACTGATATCAGCAAGTAAAGCTTTTCATTGACCAACTCCCATAAAATTGCCTGTCCCGTGTCGAGAAACCACCTCAGTATTACACCTCGGCATCAGGGTCGGGCGCTTTTTTTTGCGGTCGACGACAACGTGTCGCAATTGTTTCAGCAAAAAACAGCCCCAGTATATTATACTACCGTGGCCTTTAGCTTTTCGGCTGCTACCAACCAACATTGCGCAGAACATTTAAAAATAGCGTGGTTTATGGGTTACAATTTCAGAAGCAGGCCTCTCAGATCAAAGCAAAATAGCTATTCAACTAGAAGCATCTTATCTTCTACTGTTTTAAATTCATTGTAGTATTTTATTTGGAACTCAAATTTATAAAGTCCTACCTTTTTAAAATCCAGATCACTAAGCGTAAAGTTTGCCATCATCCCTGATGAATCAATCTCAAAGTTATCAACTGCTGATGTCTCCAAAATATCACCATTTGGCTCACGAACGAGAACGCGGTATTCATAAAGATCTTTTTTCATTGGCCCAACTTGAATAAA
>JAQSXD010000135.1 GCA_029266295.1 Bacillota bacterium
CCAGAAATGAGCTGGCGGACTATCTCAGCGTAGACCGCAGCGCCATGTCCCGTGAACTGAGCAGACTCAGGGACGAGGGGTATCTGGAATACCATAAAAACGAATTTGTGTTAAAGAAAGAGAGTTACAGAATATGATTGAACAGGGAAAAGAATATGAAATTACAATAGAAGATATGAATCACGAAGGACAGGGCATCGGAAGAATCGAAGGGCTTGCCGTATTCGTGGACGGAGCAGTGGTTGGGGATGTGGTGAAAGCAGAGCTGACCAAGCTGAAGAAGAGCTATGCCTTTGGAAGACTTACGGAAATTCTTACACCATCAGAATACCGGGTGTCGGCTGCTTGTGAGTATTTTGGCAGCTGCGGAGGCTGCTCCCTTCAGTCCATGAGCTATGAGGGGCAGCTGAAGCTGAAACAAAAGCTGGTGAAGGACAAGCTGACCAGAATCGGCGGGATTGAAAATCCTCTGGTTCACGATACCATCGGAATGGATACCCCGCAAAACTATAGGAACAAGGCGCAGTTTCCCGTAGGCATGAAGCAGCGTGGAAAGCAATCAGGAAAACCCTCGGTAGGGTTCTATCAGGCAAAGAGTCACCAGATCATCAATTGCGAAACCTGCATGATTCAATCGGCCCCTGCGGAAAAGATCGCACAGGCACTGCGGGAATACATGAAAACAGACCACATCACCGCCTATGATGAAACGACCGGAAAAGGACTGATCCGCCATCTCATCGTAAAGACAGCCTTTGGAACCGGTGAGGTCATGGCGATTTTGGTGATCAACGGAAAAGGTCTGCCCAACAGGGAAAAGCTGGTTCTCATGATGGATGACGCTATCAATGAACTTGCACCAGATCCGCAGACCGGCGTTGAGTACTCGCTGGAAAGCGTGGTTCTGAACATCAATAAAAAGAATACCTCGGAGATCATGGGAGCGGATTGTGTAACCCTTGCCGGTAAGCCCACCATCCTGGAGCAGGCCGGAGGCCTGAGCTTTGAAATTTCCCCCATGTCCTTTTATCAAATCAACCCGGTACAGATGGTAAAGCTCTATGACAAGGCTCTTGAATATGCTGCACTGACGGGTGAGGAAACAGTGCTGGATCTCTACTGCGGTGTGGGAACCATCGGCCTGTACTGTGCATCCAAGGCGAAAAAGGTCATCGGCATCGAGTCGGTGAAAGCGGCTGTACTGGATGCAAATAGAAATGCTGTCATCAACGGTATCGTCAATGCAGAATATATCTGCGGCAAAGCGGAAGAGGAATTGCCAAAGCTGTTGCAGGAAGGCGTTCAGGCTGACGTTGTCATCCTTGACCCGCCCCGGGCAGGCTGTGATCCGGCTCTTTTGGAAGCGGTGGCAGAGGTCTGTCCGAAGCGGATCGTTTATGTGTCCTGCGATCCTGCGACTCTGGCCAGGGATGTGAAGATCCTTGGAGAACTGGGGTATGGGTTTGTGGAGGCGCAGCCGGTGGATATGTTTCCGATGACGGGGCACGTCGAGTGTATAATAATGATGACGTATTGTGGTCAAAAGGATAAATAAGACGGTTTGACCACAACATATAGTGGTTTTTGGGCAAAAAAAGAGCAAAAAACGGGGCGAAAAAGTGCATTTTTTGACCCGTTTTTTTTGGGCATTTCATAGATGACATAGACAATAGTTGAAAATTATGGTATGTAGAAGGAAGGAGAATTAGCTTTTTAGGTGAGCTAATTTATATAACCTCATCTTAATAACAGGAGGAAAATGATATGTTTATATACGAAAAGTTACTGGACATAAGTGAAGATTGGTTGAAGTATGCCATTCAGCTCAATCTTTTGCATAAAAATAAAAACGATTTAGTTGAACTTAAAAATCAAGTTTTAAATTGTGAAAAAATAAGGGCTTACCTATGTGATATTACTAATTTTCACAGTACGTTAGTGAGTAATCATAAGAATCCAGAACTGCCTATACACAAGCTCCTCTTCCTTTTAGATATTGGTTTGGACTCTACTGTCCCGGAAATTCAAATTGCAGTTGATGAAATTATGAAGCATCGGGATGAAAATGGAGTCTATCAATCACTAACTAATATTCCAAAGCACTTTGGTGGCAGTGGAGAAGATATGTATAGTTGGTGCTTATGCGATGCACCTTTACTACTTCTTGCTCTTTTTAAAGCTGGAGTCGATTATAGCAGTCATATCAAAGACGGAGTTGATTATCTCGTATCCTTTCATAAAGAGAATGGGTTTCCGTGCACAGTGTCCTCAGAACTTGGAAAGTTTAGAGGTCCGGGCAGAAAAGAGGATTGCTGTCCTTATGCAACTCTAATAATAGCAAAATTGTTATCCTATATTCCTGAATATCAAAATAGCGATATTGCAAAGGATACTGCCACTGCCTTGATTTCTTTGTGGGAAAACAGCTTGGAAAAGCATCCATATATGTTTTATATGGGGGCAGATTTCCGTAAATTAAAAGCACCAGCTATATGGTATGATATTGTAAGTGTGACAGAAGCATTAAGCAGATATGAAAGTATTAGAAATGACAGCCGATTCAAAGAAATGCTTTCACTGATAAAAAACAAGCAGGATAATAACGGATTATTTACACCAGAAGCAGTATTTCAAAAGTTTAAAGGTTGGGATTTTGGACAAAAGAAAACGCCATCACCTTATCTTACATATTTGTGCTTAAGAATATTTGAACAGGCAGGGGTATGAGCAACCTCTTTATTACCCAGAGAAAAACAAAGGCATTGGAATAAAAAATCTTGATGCCTTTGTTATATATATGCAAAACAAAGAGCTTTTCGATTCTGATTAATTAAGGTCATGCTTTCCTAAAATAAAGGACACTTGATAAAACAGAATGAAGAAGCTCAAAAGACTTATTATACAAAAGAGTGTGGTTCTTTTGCAGCTTAGTTCTTTATCTTTGAAATTTTAAAACTTCAGTGACAATATCCTTCCATTCTTTCTTGGATAAAAAAATCTCATTTACTGCAATAGTTTCTGAAATGTGGCTTGTAAGTGCTTGCTGTTTTCTAACAGCATCTGCCAAAAAATGATACATAGATTCGAGGGACATTGTGCTTCCCTGCAAGCTACGGCAATGAGGGCAATTATTTGCCATATACTCACCATTAAACTGTTTACTGAATCTCATATAAATTTCTTCATAGTTAGAAGAAAGATATTTATCCAATGTCTCAATCATGCCAAGTCTTATGATGGTCAAATCTAATTTTTTAGCCAGTTCAGGCTGATCTGAAATAAGATCAATGTGGGGGAAGTAGCTCCTAAGTTTTATAGATTTCCCACATTTCCAACATGGCTGTTCAACCTCATAGATATGAATTCCGTGAGTCTCTAACCAGGAATATGTTTTGTCTTGGATGGTTTTGGTACTTTTGCATTTGGGATAATTGCTGCAGCCAAAGAAAGTACCGTGTATGCCACTTCGTATTATATAATGCCCGTCACATAATTCACAGGAAAAACCCTTAGAGGAATCAGTGTCAGATATATGCATTCCATCGAAAGGATCAAGATGATGCTCTGGATCTATCATATGATTAAGCAATGCCGTCAGCTTGTTTTGATTTTTTATAGGATTGATTTGTATATCTGAACGACTTTTAAATTCTGAAAATTCCCGGTCCAGAATACCATATCTCCTTAAATAGGACTCATGTTCACTGGGGACAAGAAAATCCAAAGGCTTATCTATAAAAACAAATTCGTTCCCACCTTTTTGCTCCAAATGTATGTATCCCATATTTATTAAATGGTTTTTACAATCATTGATGACACTATTATAATCATGATCCGGCTGATTATTATAGAAGCCTGCGTAAACAGTATCCTTTATTTTATAATTACTCACTTCTCTTGCAGGACAAGAATGGCTTTTATGTAGAGAACAGCCTTCGTAAATGGAATAATAGGTTCGCACGACATACTCTGTAAAATAACCCGTAGGTTCTTTTCTTTGTTTTGCAAAATAATCTTTTTTACTTTGAATTTTTTGTTCTGACCACATTTTATTCTCCTTTACGACAAGATAAAATTTACCAGTTCTTGATTGCAATTATAATAAATGAAAGGGGGTACAAGCAATGAAAACTTAAAATTTGCCAACATCAAAACCGTTGAGTGTGTGAAACTCTGACCATAAATCAATATTAAGTTATGGTTTCATACTTCTTTCCGATCTTTATTCAATCTGGTTTTGAGACGAACCAGTCTCAGTAAACTAAATTATACCAACCAGCGCCTTTTCGTTTTAATTCAAACTGAAAAGGCGCTTTTTTTATTTCAGAAAAGGAGATGATCAAATGTCAGAAAAAGAAAAAGTGATGACCGTAACGCTGATGCGGACAGACCTATACGATGCGCCGGGGTACACTGGCGCATACCTTACTCTTCCGGCAAGCAAGGGAGAGGTACAAGATGCATTGCACCGCGCCAGGATTATGGATGGCCAGCCCTACCAAATTGTTGAGTGCATGAACATGGAGGGTGTGGAGCTTGACTACATACCTGAAGCACCTGCCCTTGATGAATTGAATTTCTTGGCATACCGTATCAGTGAATTATCTGAACAAGAACGTATGGCCTTCACTGGATGCGCTGTAATGGGTGAAGGAAACCTGGGAATGCGGGACCTCATCAACCAGACCTATAACCTGGCTGATGTCCATGTGGTTCCCGCAAAGAATGACCGGGAGCTGGGGAAATTCTATGTAGACAATGACTTCATCAATGCAGTCAATCATGTACCGCAGGAGTATCAAAAAGAACTGCTGGCACTGCTGGACTACGAAAAGATTGGATGTGAGCAGCGAGAAGTTGAAGGAGGAATCTATTGCAACGGCTTTTATGTGGTGAATGGCTCAGGCGATTGGAAACAAGTCTACGACGGCATTCATCTGGCGGAACAATATTTTTCAGAGAACTATGTTTTTGAACTCATGGTATGTGATGGCACATTCTATCCCTCAGATATTGACGAGTGTACTATGCTTAAGCTACCAGCTACGCAGAAGGAACTGGCAAAAGTGTTGGAGGAACAGAACATAAAAAGCTTTGATGGCTGCGTTGTATTTACCAACAAAAGCTCTATTTCAAAATTAAGTGGTGTGTTTTCGACTTATGAAGATATCAAAATGATAAAGCTGCTGGCTGAAAAAATTAATGAGCTTCGATGCCAAGGTCAGGAAGCGAAGCTCAAAGCTGTGCTTGAGCTGATGGATTACACCGATATCGAACAGGCATTGGACTTGACGCAAAACCTTGACTGCTTTGACTTTTATCCGGAACTGTCTACTCCAGAGGAATATGCAAGGCAGGAATTCTTGAAACGCTATAACATTCCGAAGGATGAACCTGTCCTGAAGTATATTCACTTCTCTCGCTGTGACTCAGAACTGAGGCAGGCAGCAAGTGTCTGCACTACACCCTATGGTATCATCCGGCGCAATGACCGGGAGATGACACTGGAATACTCCGGGCCTCAGCTCGGCCAGCAAATGCTATAGCAGAAACAATAAAATAAAATGAAGTAACAGGAAGGCGCTGCCAGGCAACAAAAAGGCGGCGCCTTTTTTTGTTGCCTGAAAGGAGCTTAAGCTATGAATTATGACGAAGCAACGAAAGAAAAAACACATATGGGAGTCACCGGTCCCCCAAAGAAGTATGCCGTACCACTACCGGAGGATCACCTCACCCGCTGCGTGGGCTGCCCTTATCCGGGTGTTGGCTTCATCTGCTGGAGCACTGACGGCTCCTGTATGAAAACCGACATAAATAGAATCCACCGCCAAAAGAAAGGCGGGTGATGGTATGAACAGCATCATCAGCTGGGTGGGCGGCAAAAAAGCGTTGCGGGAGCTGATATATATAAGGATGCCAAAGGAATTCGGACGATACATTGAAGTATTCGGCGGCGGAGGCTGGGTGCTGTTCGGGCGTACTCCCGACACCGCGATGGAGGTCTATAACGATTTTAATTCTGACCTTGCCAATCTGTTCCGCTGTGTCCGCGACAGGCCCTTCGCCCTTTTAAAGGAGCTGAATTTTTTTCCGCTGAATGGACGGGATGAATTTATCGTACTGAAAAGATATCTGGAGAAGGAGGAATTCACAAGCACATACCTGCATGAGGAACTGGAGATTGCAGAGCGGTATCTCACGGAACCACAGCTTGAAGAAATCAGGTCCATCCTTATGGAAAATGCGGAGATGAATGATGTGAAACGGGCCGCTGCCTTTTACCGGCTCATTCGTTTAAGCTACGGAAGCGGCTGCACCAGCTATGGCTGCCAGCCCTTCGATATCAGAAAAACTTTTCATCTGCTCTGGAAAGGCAGCCAGAGGCTCAAGAACACCGTTATAGAGAACAAGGACTTTGAAGAACTCATCAAGCAATACGACAGGGAGAATGCGTTCATCTACTGTGACCCTCCATATTATCAAACGGAAGGGCATTATGCGGTGGAATTTAAAAAGGAGGATCATACAAGGCTGCGGGATACCCTGGCGGCCTGTCAGGGAAAATGGCTGGTCAGCTACAATGACTGTGCCTTTATCCGTGAACTTTATGCGGGCTATCAGATAGAAGCGGTCAGCCGTTTGAATAATCTAGCCCAGCGCTACGACAACGGCTGTGAATATGCAGAAGTCCTGATCTCCAATTACGATACCGGCGAGCGGCTGAGAGATATGCCGGCCCAGTTGGGGATCTTTGACCTAGCCGATTTTGACGGCATGGAATAAAAAATAAAAAAAGTGAAGGAGGATTTATTTTTATGAAACTGATTGGAATGTGTATATCCGTTGACGAGCAGGGGTGCCTCGTCCTGACCAAGGAGCCGCTGGCTGCTGTGGGCTTAAAGCCCGGTGACAGGGTAAGCGTCACCCTCGCTGCGGAGCAGGAAGGAATGGAAAGTCTACGCCCGCAGCTTATTATTACCCCTCATGGTGTCGGCGTTGCGTTACAGCTGCCCGGCATGCCGGATGACGAGGACGAAGCCGACCTGACATTGTCCAATAAATTGCTGGAAGCAGCAGAAATTCCTGTGGGCAGTGATCTGGAGGTGCTGTGCACAACGGGAGCTATCGTCATCACAGCCTCAGATATTCTGAACAACCTGCCGCATGAGCTCAGAGGACTGTTTGATGAGCTTGGCATTGACCCCGGTACTGTCCGGGAGGTTATGAGAAAGGAAGGATATTATCTATGAAAGCAAAGCCCATTTACAAAATAGTGGACGGCAAAGGCCGTGTCTTGATCCCAAAAGAGCTTCGTACTGCATCGGGAATGGATTACGGAGATATTGTAAGGCTGAATATCAACCAGGGAACTGTCAGTGTGAAGAAGGTCGATCTTATTGAGGTAGGTGATCAATCACCTGGAGCAGTGGAAGCTTTTGTCCATGCAGCCATCCGGGAGATGCCGGAGGAAAAACAGATTTCTATCGCCGCCAAGCTGCTGGAACTCATTGAGCAGAGAAAGGGGCAGCGTCATGACTGAAAAGGCATTGTTTGAACAGCAGGATTGCCTGCAGACCGGATATGACATATCTATTGAAGGCAAGGTTATCATCCTCCGGCCTTCTGCATTGCCGGAGGATTGCTGCTCTGCAAAGCAGCAGTTGTATTTTTGCACAGGAGGCAACGGCAGCCGTCCCAATCCTATAGGCCGTTCCATTTTCACAGTTTCCCTGGCAGATGGTGAACAGGTCCGATGGAACCGAAGCGATGTCCTTGGTATTGCAAAGCCTGAGCTTCTTTCCGAGCAGGCAAGGCTGCAGCTGTCACAAATCCGTCCAAGCGGTGCGCTGGATTTGAAAAACCATGAGCCGAAATTTAGCGGCTATTGTTTTCTGCCAGACGGACGCTATGCCTCCGGCGTGTGGCTTTGCAGTGATAAGGAGATGCAGGACTATATTGAAATGCAAAAGGAGTACCAGCATAAAATTATGATCTGTGACAGGGATGACCTCTGCGTATTTGAAATGGTGGACGGAAAGCTCATCTATCCCACACAGGAAATGCTGGAGGTACATGGCGGTGGACAAACGCCGGAAGGCATGGAGCTGAAGCTATGAAACCAATCAGGACTTGAAGCCGGAGTCAGAGATATGATTCCGGCTTTGTCATAGTCAAATATAAAAGGAAAGAGAGGAATGAAGCATTTATGAACTTAAAAACTAAAAAGAAAGGTGTCCTATTTCTTGCTTTTCTCTTGGTGCTTCTGGTGTGCGGAGGTATCTATACCGCATACCATCTGCATCCGGAAAATTTCATAGGGAAGAATGACATCATCACCCGTGGAGAATTTGCCGCCATGCTGGCAAAAGAACTGAAGCTGGATGCTGCTGATACAGAGAAAAGCTCCCCAAGCTTTTCCGACATCGACGGACACTGGTCGGGGAAGTACATTGAGGCATTGATTGACGCAGGCATCCTTGACACTGCCGATTATCCTGATGGCTTCCATCCCGACGATCCTATCACCCGTGCAGAGATCATCAAAATGATGGTGCGGATAAAGGGACAGGATGAGGAAGCAAAAAACACCCAGGGACACAGCGGTTATGAGGATCAGACAGATATTAAGGATGAGGACAAGGGATATGTCATCGTTGGTAAGGAAACCGGAATCATAGGAGATACCAAGGATAATAAAATCCATCCCAATGATCCTGTAACCAAGGGGGAAGCTGATGATTTGATCGACAGGAGCAAACCGGAGCCGGAAGTACCAGCGCCGATCCCTCCTTCACAGAATCCGGATATGCCGAAACCGATCCCAACGA
>JAQSXD010000136.1 GCA_029266295.1 Bacillota bacterium
CTCAGCCATGGTTGAGGATGGTGTGATAGGGTATATTGCTGCAACATCAGTAAATGCATATGATACATGTGCTGCTGCTGTATTCCCATCCATCGTTTTAGTTTTTCTTTTTGCCATAGTGTAACCCTCCTTAACAAATCTATCAAACATAAGAATTATTAACCTAGCATCTAAAAGTATTCAATTAACCCATCTTCTGTTGTAACGCATGCTTTGTAAAGTCACCACAATAGAAACCGTTGATTTGTTGATTCCTACTGCTCTGTGCGTTGCACAAGGTGAAAATTATTCTGTCCTTGTTACTTTTCTGTCACCTTTTTTGTTAAGTTAATATATTCTTAACGATTTCCAGTAAATGTTTTTATTAAATTGACAAAAAACATAAGTGTTTTCTATATTACTCTAATGCTATTTTCCCTTTGAGTCAAACAGTTTTTCACTAAAAAAACAAAATAAATAATATATTGTGAAATTATAAACAAGACTTGGGATTTCTTTGGAGTAATTTTCGATTTACCGTTGATCGACGTAAATTCTAAAGTGTTAAATTTCTTGTTGCCCCGCTTTGCTAGCAGCCGAAAGTCAAGGCTGTTATTCAGATTCAGTCCATAGTCTCCATTCACGTTCACATTCCTTTTAAAAATGGTTCAATCCAAGCAACATTACCAACAGCAATCTCATTTTTGTGTGAGATTGAAGCAATTTTATCAATGTTTTTCTTATGGGCTGAAACCTTCATTTGAACGTCGTTCTTCTTGCTGCCTCTCGTTCCGGTCTTTTTCTTCTCCTTATATTGCATAGCGTCAACGCTTCACCTCCCAAATTTAATTTGCTTATAACTTTTGTCTTGTTATATAATACTATCAATAGGTATTAAGAAATCAACAATTGTAGCCTTGGGATTTTGCTTATTTGTCCCAAGCTTGCAGCGATATTCGTGTGAAACGTACTGTAAGCACCGGTTGCAAAAGGAAGGTATTAGAATGTCAAAACTCAAAGAAATGCTATCTGATTGGAAATATATTAAGTTCTGTTTGTATGTGGTGTTTACAGCTGCACTTCTCTATGTACTGTATTTCTTTATCAAGAACTTTAATATGGTCATTACGGGGACTTCCAATATGCTCAGCAGCGTACTGACCGCATTCGCTCCGCTGATCACCGGTTTGATTCTCGCATATTTGCTTAGTCCGCTGGTTGAGTTTATTAACAAGAAGCTGATTTCAAAACTCTTTATTAATCTGCCCAGTGATCCCATCAAGCTGGAGAAACGCCTGGGGGTTCAGCGAACCATCAGCATACTCATTACCTTCTTGCTTATCTTTCTCATAATTTGCATCATTATTTATGCGTTCGCTTTTTTAATTGTAGGAGATTTGGTGTTTACAAGTCTTCATAATATGGTGGACAGCATTGTAAATTACTTTATAAAATACGAGTCTTCATTTAAAAGCTGGATCGATGCAATCCCCAACACGACCGGCATTGAAGAAAGGATTCAGGAATTTGCCAACCAAGCAATCTCCTGGGTCTCCAAAAACTTCAGCACTGCCGCAGTCTTCCGCTTTATCACAAATATCAGTGGGAGCATTCTCAATACCGTACTGGGAATCGTTGTAAGCATCTATCTTCTGAAGGATAAGGAGTTTTTCCTCCGGCTTTGGCGTAAGCTGCTGCATTTGGTACTGCCCATGAAGGCAAATGCAGTTGTAACGGAGACGTTATCCGATATCAATCAGGTTGTTTCTCAGTTTTTAAGAGGGCAGCTTCTGGACGCACTCTTCATCGCAATCTTGTCTTCCATCGGCTTGTCCATCATCGGTCTTGATTTTGCGGTCTTTATCGGATGCTTTGCTGGTCTTTGCAATATCATCCCCTATTTCGGTCCGATTATCAGTGCCGTTCCTGCTGCACTGATTGGCTTCATGACCGGAGGCTTAAGCCAGGGGTTACTGGCAATCCTTGTTCTGGTCATCATCCAGCAGATCGATGCCAACTTTTTGTATCCCCGGGTTGTTGGATCCAGTACCGGCCTTCACCCCTTATTCATACTCATTTCAGTTACAGTAGGCGGATATTATGCCGGAATCATCGGAATGATACTTGCAGTTCCCATTGCCGCCATTATTAAGGTACTGATCATGAAGCGACTTGATTCCGTCGATTGAACTGGCCGGTATTGGACCTTATAAATAAGAAAGAGACAAATAATCATTCCAATAAAAGAAGAGCCTGCAAACATCATATTTGATGCTTGCAAGCTCCTTTTTGTATGATAAGTGCCATCATTCAAAGGTTGGTAATCCAACGATCCGGGTGCCCGTCTTTCCGTCCAAAGCGTCCACAGCTTTATATAGGGAGGTAATAATAGCCGTTTTTCCCGTACCGGATTCGGCAAATTTCATGGCTGCCTGCACCTTAGGCAGCATGCTCCCCGGTGCAAAATGGCCTTCTTCAATATATCGCTTCGCTTCCATTACGGTCATCTCATCCAGATCCCTTTGATCCGGTTTCTTGTAGTTGATTGAGACCTTCTCAACCTCCGTTAGGATCAGCAGGGTATCGACGCCAATCTCCTCCGCCAGCAGCTCTGCCGCATAATCTTTATCAATAACCGCAGCTACGCCTTCAAAGGAACCGTCATCATGCTCTACAACGGGGATTCCCCCTCCTCCTGCGAAGACGACGATGGTGGAATCCCAAAGTCTTCTTATGGTATCGATCTCCACAATTCGCTTCGGAATAGGTGAGGGAACGACACGGCGCCAGCCCCGTCCGGAATCTTCCTTCATCACGTAACTTTTATCAACAGTCAGCTTCTGCGCTTCCTCTTCACTGTAGAAGGGACCAATCGGTTTTGTTGGCTCCTGGAAAGCGGGATCATCGCAGTCCACCAACATCTGCGTCACTACAGTAATCACCGGAATATGGCCTTTCTTCACCTTAACAAGGGCTTCGTGCATCCCCTGCTGTAAATGATACCCGATATAGCCTTGGCTCATTGCACCGCAGACATCAAAAGGAAGCGGCGGTACCACTTCTTTCGCAGTTTCAGAAGCCAGCAGGATTCTTCCGACCTGAGGACCGTTTCCGTGAACCAAGGCTATTTCATAATCACTGGCGACGATTTGTGCGATATAATCGCTTGTTTTCCGAACAACCTCCAGCTGGCACTCTGCGGTTGGGGGCGAACCAAAAGCCTGAAGCGCATTTCCCCCAAGGGCAATAACAATCTTGCCTTTGCACATTTCAATTCTCCTCCTTATCAATTATGAAACTTGAATTGGAATCCGTTTCCATAAATGAACATGTAATACTGCTGATTCAATCTCGATGAATGGGCATACTCATGCATCTTGGACCACCCCTGCCTCTTGAAAGTTCTGAACTAGGTATGGTCATGACCTTAACACCGCAGCGATCCAGAAGATCGTTTGTCACGTGATTCCTGTCGTAGGTAATCACGGTACCAGGCGCAATGGCTAAGGTGTTGGATGCATCGCTCCATTGTTCTCTTTGGGCTGCGATCCGGTCCGATCCGCCGCACCTTATCATCTGTACCGCAGGCAGCTTCAGTTCTCTCTTTAAGATGGTTTCCAGTTCGTTTTTACTGCTCTTGAATACTGGCTTTCTTTCCTTATCCAGTGTTACTTCGTAGATGTGTAGCGGTCCCTCAATTTCTGGATGGATGGTGAATTTATCGTAATCCACCATTGTAAATACCGTATCTAGATGCATGAAAGCCCTGCATTTCGGTATTTCAAATACCAGGATTTTGCGAAAACTGTTGTTGTGATTCAGAAGCCGTTCGGCCAAAATTTCAATCGCATCTGCGGAGGTTCTCTGGCTTAGTCCAACCGCAACAATCTGAGGCGAAAGTACGAGAATATCCCCACCCTCGATGGGGCTCAGGCCTTCGTAATCATACCAACGTTCCGTTCCCTCCGGCATAAAGCTCTTATTGTAAAGGTAGATGTACTTCAGCATCAACGCTTCTCTTTTTCTGGCTTTTGTTTTCATACAATGGATACTGACGCCATTTCCGATACATGCCCCCGGATCCCTGGTAAAGTACAGATTAGGCATGGGGTCTGTATAATATGGATATTCCTCATTGATATAATCCGCCAGTGAATTGGTCTTTTTAAAGTGTACATCCTCTTTCTTAATGCCCGCAATGATTGATTCAACCATTTCCTTCACAGGCATATCCATCAAATACTGTTCCATTGCCTCCAGCGCATGAGAAGAAAAAACGTCACTGTCATTTAAAAACTCTTTGATGAATTCCCTTCTAACCTGAGCATCCTCAAGCGCTAGGATTACCTCATCCGCAAAGTATAAAACCTCTACGTTATTTTCCCGGAGCACATTCGCAAAACAGTCGTGCTCCTTCTGGGCAACCTCTAAATATGGGATTTCATCGAAGAGGAGTCTTTCAAAATTGTCCGGTACCAAGCCCTCTATTTCTCGGCCCAGACGATGCAGCAACACCCGGTTCAGCTTCCCAATCTCCGAATAAACGTTTATGCCCTGTACCATATCACGTTCTCCTTTCAAATTGATTCCCTCGATCTATGAACCATCATGGGAGGTTCACTTATATTGAATGATGCTTGCTTCACTTAAGGATAGGTCTGTGTGCTGCAACATGCTACGCAATCGTAGCTGCAATGACTGCCTTTATGGTATGCATTCGATTCTCAGCCTCGTCAAAGACGACAGAATGATTACTGCGAAACACTTCATCCGTTACTTCTCGAATGTCATATCCCTTTTCCTTCCAATCTTTTGCCATTTTGGTTTCAAAGTCGTGGAAGGCGGGTAGACAATGCATAAAGAGTACATCAGGATTTTCAGTTGCCTTCAGGAGCTCCATAGTCACCTTAAATGGTGTAAGTAACCTGACCCGATCAGGAATCTGAGCCTCCTCCCCCATGGATGCCCAAACGTCAGTATAGATTACATCAGCATCTCTCAGACAAACTTGCGAATCAGAGACCTCGATTGTGCCCCCTGTTTCGGCAGCAACGGCTTTGGCCATAGATACAATTTGTTGATCCGGTTCTAGCTCCGCAGGCCCGTATGCGGTGAAATGAATTCCCATTTTAGCACAGCCATACATCCATGCATAAGACATGTTGTTTCTGATATCCCCGCAGAATACAACTTTGCAGCGGTTCAAAGGCTTTGAAAGATGTTCTTCCATCGTAAGCAGGTCCGCCAATATCTGCGTTGGATGATCTGCGTCCGTCAGTCCGTTCCATACCGGAACGCCAGAAAACCTCGCCAATTCCTCAACCACCTTTTGCTCATATCCCCTGTACTCGATTCCGTCATAAAATCTTCCAAGTACCTTGGCAGTGTCCTCCAAAGATTCCTTTTTTCCCATCTGGGAACTGCCGGAATCCAGAAAGGTAACATGGGCTCCCTCGTCCAGACAGGCGACCTCAAAGGCGCAACGTGTCCTTGTAGAAGTCTTCTCAAAAAGCAGTACAATATTTTTCCCCTTGAGTATTTCGTTTTGAATCCCGGCTCTTTTTTTCGCCTTCAGATCTCTGGCGAGATCAAGAAGGTACCGGATTTCTCCCGGAGTCAGATCCATCAGTGTAAGAAAACTTCTTCCCTTTAAATTTACTGCCATCTCCTATCTCCTCACAAATAAAATATAAAGCATTACGCTTCCTGATTTGCATCATATAACAGCGGCAAAAAAAAGAAAGTACCAGCACAGGATTATTTCCATGTGCCAGTACTGAGTTTGTAGCAACCAGTGCATAGGAAGCGGCTGTCTATCTAATGATACCTCAGTGTTCAGCTTCCTGGTTCCGCACTTTAGTTTTCCCTCTCGAGTTCTTTCCCATAACTACTATTTAATGTAAGACGGCTTTCCCGCAAGGCATGTGTCAACAGCCCAATCCCTTTTTCGATCTGCAGCTTACTGGGATAGGAAAAATTGAGGCGAATGCAGCAATCACCCTTTGATCCTCTGATATAAAAGACGCTTCCGGGGATAAAGGAGACTCCTTTTTCCAGGGTTTTTAAATACAGCTTGTGGTAGTCCGTATCCGACGAAAGTTTGCACCAGAGATAGACTCCTCCGGCAGGTTTTCGAAAGCTGAGGCCCAAATCACTTGCCTCCTGCAAACAAGAACACATCAGGTCTCTTTTTTCCTTATAATCGCCGCAAATGGTTCTGAGATTTTTCTGGTAGATTCCTTTTTCGATACAGTTGCTAAGAAGCTTTTGGGAGATGCTGTCTAAACTGATTAAACGAATTGAAACAATATAACTCAAACTCTTTATCAGGGTTTTATCTGCCAAAACAAAGGCCATTCGAACGCCGGGTGCAAAGGTCAGCGCAAAAGAATAGATAAAGATCACGTTATTTCCCTTATCCAGAGCTTTTAGTGATGGAATACGGACTCCTTCAAATCGAATTTCTGATACTGCGTCTTCTTCAATGATGGGCATGCGATATTTATGAGAAAGGTCAAGAAGCGCTTTTCTCCGTTCCAGGCTCATGACGATTCCGGTGGGATTCTGAAAATCTGGGTTTACATAGATAAATTTAGGCTGATGCTTGATAATAAGGGGTTCCAGTCTATCGCAGAGGATTCCTTCCTCATCCATAGGCACTGTTATGACTTTCCCTCCTGCCAGCGCGAAGGTTCTATAGACGTCTGGGGAAACCGGCTCTTCTGTAATTACCGTATCTCCGGGGCTGATTAAAAGAGAGGCCAGATAGTCCAGCGCTTGATTGGTCTCAGAAACGATCTGTATTTCGGAAGGCTTTGCCCCAATTCCCTTGCTGGACATAAAATGAGCAATATTCTGCCTTAAATCATGGTTTCCTTGATACGGGGAGAACGAGTAGGTCTCTATGTTGTCCGATGAGATAATGTCCCCCAGAATATTTGCCAGATCCTCCTTGCCGTATTCCTCAGCAGATGCGATTCCTCCTGCAAAGGAGATGTTGTTTGAAGTATAAGACTTTGAGAACAGATCGTCAAAGGTGATTTTAAGATCGAGATATTCATCCCGGATCAGACTGGTCCAGGCAATGGTTGCTCCCGCCTCTGCCGCTGCCCGGGAGCTCTTGTGTTCTCCTAAGTTTTTGTGTTCTTCTGCATCTGACAGATAAGAAACGGTATATCCTTTGCCTTGTGATGAGGACAGAAAGGCATCCGCCTTCAACTCCATATAGGCTCTAACGACGGTATTTCTGTGAACATTCAGAAGCTTTGCCATAGTTCTTTCTGAAGGCAACACAAAGCCGTCGGTGATTTCTCCTTTTAAAATCATCTCTTTCAGCTGATTCACAATCTGCATATAGATCGGTGTATGGGCATGATGATTGATGGTAATATCCATAGGTGATCCTTCCTGCTACGTTCACTAATTTTTGTATCAGAGTAATGCTTCGTCTTAATACATGATTATAGTTTCAGTAAAGTCGGTTCCCTTAGATTGCATCTGGCTTCGCTCTGAAAATAATAATGAAACGATCAGTGCTTTGCCAAGGTAAAATATATTCTTTTTCTCTCATTCTGTCAACGTTTTCCCTCTTATGGTAAAATATGAGTGCTTCTTAAAATTAATAACGCAAATTTTTTTGCAATTCTTTGCACATCCAGCATCAAAAGAAGGTTCCCTGATGATAGAATACAAAAAGAGAAAGCTTTGGAGAAACGTTCGAAACAAGCTCCTCTCCAATTTCTTTCTCTTTCCGTTTATTATAACCGCTCTTATCGATTCAACTTATGAAATAAGGCTTTTGGTATTGAAAATATAACGCCTACAAAGTGGCAACCATAATGGCTTTGATCGTATGCATTCTATTCTCTGCTTCGTCAAAAACAACAGAATGCTTGCTGCGGAATACCTCATCCGTCACTTCTCTGATATCAAAGCCCTTCTCCTTCCATTCCTTGGCCATCTTCGTTTCAAAATCATGAAATGCAGGCAGACAGTGGAGGAAGAGAACATCCGGATTCTCCGTAGCTGCCAGTAATTCCATGGTGACCTTAAATGGAGTCAACATCTTCACTTTGGCTGGTATCTGATCCTCTTCTCCCATGGAAGCCCATACATCGGTGTAGATCACATCTGCTCCCGTTAGGCACCCTGGGTCACTGCTTACTTCAATCACGCTTCCAGTGGCTTCCGCAACCTTTCTGGATGCGGCGAGAACGTCTGGATCTACCTCAAGTTCATCGGGACCATAAGCTACAAAATGAACGCCCATTTTTGCACAGCCATACATCCAAGCATAGGCCATATTGTTTCTAATATCACCGCAAAAAATGACTTTCGCCTTATTGAGCGGTTTCGCCATATGTTCTTCCATGGTCAGCATATCGGCCAGGATCTGGGTTGGATGATCGATGTCGGTGAGCCCGTTCCAAACGGGAACGCCAGAATATTTGGCAAGATCCTCGACTGTTTTTTGATCGAACCCTCTGTATTCAATTCCGTCATAAAATCTACCCAAAACTTTGGCGCTGTCTTCAATAGATTCTTTTTTGCCCACTTGAGATCCAGAGGATTCCAGATAGGTCACATGTCCGCCTTCATCGTGGCAGGCAACTTCAAAGGAGCATCTCGTTCTCGTAGATGTTTTTTCAAACAGTAGGACAATATTTTTTCCCTTCAGCAGATCACCGCTGATACCAGCTCTCTTTTTTGCCTTCAAATCATGGGCCAGATCCAGCAGATATCGAATCTCCTGCGGAGTAAAGTCCATCAACGTTAAAAAGCTTCTTCCCTTTAAATTAACTGCCATGATTTCAACCTTCTTTCTGTTTTTTCTGTTTTGGTTT
>JAQSXD010000137.1 GCA_029266295.1 Bacillota bacterium
TTGTCATGCAATTGTCAAAGTACACTTTGTTTGAAATGTATTTCCACAATTCACTCAAAGGTTTTTCATTTAGAACTTGACTTTTAATAGTTAGTCTTTATCGGCGAGGGGTGCCCCCTCTGCACTCCCCTTTTTATCTAGTAGGAAATGATATTTTCTACTAGATAAAAAAGAAGAATCCCCCGCATATACTGGAATTCTTCCTTTCTTCGATTAGATCTATTTCTTACGTTTGCTCAATACTTATCAAACTCGTCATCCGCCAGAATAATTCTCGGACGAGCTATGACATCGATTGATGCAGCTGCGCCGCCAGGAGCGGTCAGCTGCTTCGTTTTGCTGTTGCCAAGGAGTGAGGCATCCTCTCTCAAGTTGAATTTCGCAATCATCTCCTTGAGAAGCTCGGCCTGCCCGGAAAGTTCTTCACTGGAAGCTGCGCTTTCTTCCGCAGTAGCTGCCGTGCTCTGAACCACCTGAGAAACAAGGTTAAGACCCGCATTGATCTGGGAAATGCCGGTTGCCTGTTCATTTGAGGATTCCGAAATATCCGCGATAATACCGGCAGTTTTTTGAATGCCATCAACAATTTCGACCAAGGCGGCAGCGGTTTGATTCGCAATATCGGTGCCTCTTGATGATTTTTCTTTTGAATTGCGGATCATTTCCGTTGTCTCTCTTGCAGCTTGTGCGCTGCGGCTTGCCAGATTCCTGACCTCTTCTGCTACAACGGCAAAACCTTTCCCATGTTGTCCGGCTCTGGCTGCTTCTACTGCAGCATTGAGCGCCAAAATATTGGTCTGGAACGCTATATCATCAATAACTTTAATGATTCTGGAAATATTATTTGAGGATTCATTAATTTCTTCCATTGCGGACAGCATTTCTCCCATCTGACGGCTTCCAGCCTCAGCATTATTCATGGCTGACTGCGCAAGACCATTTGCATTTACAGCGCTAGCCGCATTATTCTTTGTAATGGCTGACACTTCTGCAATCGATGCGGTGAGTTGTTCTACACTGCTAGCCTGTTCAGAAGCGCCTTGAGACAAAATCTGGCTGCCGTTTGCCACTTGTTTTGATCCTTCCGCTACCTGCTCTGAGGCTTGATTGATATTAAGAAACACCAAATTCAGAGACGTAATAATATTGCCTAGAGATTCCTTGATTGAGATAAAATCCCCCTCATAGCTGCCGGTGATATCCACATTCAGATTTCCCGAACTAATCGAAGCGAGAACCGACGAAATCTCATCTACATATTTTTTCAGATTTTCGATGGTCAGGTTCATGGCGGTTTTGATTTGCTCGTGCTCTCCTCTATAAGCGCCCTGCATTGTGACATTCAAGTTTCCGCCTGCCATTTGCTGCAGTACCGCCAACGCTTCCTGTACCGGTTCTGTAACCGCATCCAGTGTTTGATTGACTCCTTCAATAACCTTTGCATACTCCCCGCTAAATTTCGCTGCATCTCCTCGCAGCTTTAAATCTCCTTCTACTGCCGCTGCTGACAGTACATTTGTCTCATCCACCAGCGATTTAATATTTTCCATCATCATGATCAATGTCGGCACTAGCGTATCATGTTCACTGCGCTGTCCTATTTCTTTAAATTCGACAAGATCATTTAAATCCCCTTTGGATACATGATCAATCACAGAAATTGAGCTTAGAAGGCTTTCTCTCATCAGATTCAGCGATTCTGCGATCTTGGCATAGATGCCGGAATAGCTGCCCTCTACCGATCCTGAAAAGTCGTTCAGGCTCATCTGTTCAAGGACTTCACTTGCTTCTTCCAGACCTCTCAAACCCTGGATACAGGAATTGATGCTGGTTTTTATTTCATTAAAATCACCATAATATGAGTCAGTAATTTCTTCCGGAATTTCTCCGACTCCTATTTTTTGAATATATTCGGCAGCTACATATAGCGGATTGACAACCGCATCCAGGGTCTGGTTAATTCCTTCAACAATTCTGGCAAAATCGCCGCCGTGGGCAGAAGCGTCAGCTCGCACGGAAAGCTTTCCTGCAACTGCAGCTTCGGAAAGCATTGAAGTATCATCAATCAATCGTCTAATCGCTACGATACAGGTATTTAAGCTCTCCTTAATCTCATTGAAATCACCTTTGTATTCTGCGGTAATCTCATGCGGGATATCCCCCCTGCTGATCTGTTTCATATAATCAGCGGCAACAGAAAGTGGCTGCACCACAGCATCAAGCGTCTCGTTGAACCCTTGAATAATTTGCTTGTAGATTCCTTGAAATTTCTCCCAATCGCCCCGGCGGCTCAGATTACCATGAGCTGCAGCACCGGTTAACGCAACAGTTTCATTTGACAGGTCATTCAAAGTATCAATCACAGAGCACATACTGATACCCAAAATATCCTTGTCTGATCTAGGGGATATATTCTGAGGCAGTATCCCTCCTGCAATCAGCTCTGCGGCTTTGGCCTGCTGTTTGACATTATCGATCATTGCACCAAAGGATTCATACAAATCACCAATTTCATCCTTAAGATTTGTCCGTACATCCACGTCCACATCTCCAAGAACCAACTTGTCCGCCACTTTTTTCAGTTCAATGATAGGGATAGAAATCCTCCTGCTGAAGATCAAAGCGACGATAACACCGATCAGAACCACTGCAGCAGACAATGCGATTAATGTAATTCTAAGAGATTGGATTCCCTTGAGCGCTACGCTTTCATAGCTTCCCACCCCAAGTGTCCACTGAGTGCTCGGAATAGGCGACAAAGCGGTAAAACGATGTTCTCCATCAAGCTCATATTTGGCCATACCTACATTTCCCAGCCCAACTTTTTGAAGTGCAATTCCGAAGTTTTTCAAGGATCCACCAGATTCAATTTCACCCAATGCATTTCTCGCTTCCAAAACAAATGTCGGATCAGGATGGGCATAAAAGGTGCTGTCAGGACCAAGTATAAAATAGTAGACTTCTTCATCGCTGATCAAATTGAATATCTCGAGCAGTTTACCACCATCTCTCCTACCGATAAGGGCTCCGACTACCTGATCGCCATCAACGATCGGTGCAGCCTCCATTAATACCGGCTTCCCAGTTACTTTGCTGACAATTAAGTCAGAAATGCTGCTCTTTCCCGTCAGCGCCTGTTTTATGTATTCTCTGTCCGATAGATCAGAGACATCATTTCCTTTAATGTAATGAGCCATACCGTCAGGAGTAACAATAGCCATATCCAAATAGCCCAACGTTTCAATTTTGGTGACGAGTTCACTTGTCTGCGACTCCCAATCCATGGTAACAATTTGCGTTTTTTCCGCTTCGCTTGACAGCACTGCCAGATCCCTTTCGATCATCAAGCTGATGCGGTTTGCATTTTCTTTTGCACGCTGCATGGTTGATTTTTCCGTTTCACTCAATAATGCACTTGAACTTGTACGAATGGAAACAACACTCAGGATAAGAGATACAGCGATGAGTAAGCCCGCAAGGATCAAAGCAATTTTCTTTGTCAGATTCATTTTCATGTCAGTTCGCCTTTCTTTACATGTTAGTATCTATAATAAGCCTTTCAGGCATTTCAGACTGTATATTGAGTTATATATACCACATGTTGATAGAAATGAAACTTGGGCTCTCATCTTATTTTTCTTGGAATTAATTATTAACAATTGCACGGAAATAAATTTAAATCTGACTACGAGGCATCTGACATCCGATACCCAATACCGAGTTCTGTTATAATGTATTTCGGTTCAGCAGGGTTGTCTTCGAGCTTTCTTCTTAAATTGGCCATATTAACTCGAAGTGAATCAATTTCATTTGTATATGGCCCCCAAATATTTTTCATTATATATTCATAGGTCAGTACCTTTCCCAAGTATTGTGAAAGCAAACTGACAATCTTGTATTCAATCGGCGTTAGATGGATCTCTTGCCCTCGAACTCTTACTCTTCTCTTATCGTAATTAATTTCTAGTTCATTAACGATTATCTTAGTTTCTGCTAATCCAATGCGGCTTTGGTTTCGCCGACTGTGTCTGATTTCAGTTCTTATTCTTGCAAGCAGTTCAGCTGTCCCAAACGGTTTTGTTATATAGTCGTCCGCTCCTAAATCTAATGCTTCGACTTTTTCACGTTCATGACCTCGGGCTGAAACAATAACAATTGGGACATTAGACCATTCTCTAACGGCTTTCAGGACTTCTATCCCATCCAAATCAGGAAGCCCCAGATCAAGTAATATTAAATCAGGACAATAGGAGGCCGCCATTGAAACGGCGTCTTTGCCTTTCCCTGTTTTTACTGTCTTGTAATTGTTTGATGCCAATATTGCAGACGTAAAGCTGCTAATCGCTTCGTCGTCCTCCACAATTAGTATTAGTGGTTCATTATTCATTTTCATTTCACCCCTTCAAAGGCAGTTTAAACCAAAATATAGCTCCGCCTTCCTTTCGGTTTGCAGCTCCGAGTTTTCCCTTATGCGCTTTAATGATTGACATACATATTGATAATCCAATACCCATACCCCTTGAAGAATCAGAACTGCGATCTCCATTAGGAATATAGCTTTCAAACAAGTAGGGAAAATCCTCCTCATTGATCCCTTCTCCTTCATCAATCACTTCGAAAGCGGCATAGTGATTTTCCTTTCTGACGCTGACTTCAACGGATGAATCCGACGTCGAATGTTTGAACGCATTTTCAATTAAATTAAGAAGGACCTGTTCAATCAAGGTTCCATCCATGGGAACGATCAGCAATTCATTAGGGATTTTGACCGATATCTTCCGTTCAGGAAATCTCTTTCTTATGTGGCTGATCGTATCAGCCACAACTTCCTCCGCCACTTCCGAAGTTTTCGTAACCGTCATAGTTCCCTCATTAATCCTGGTCACTGACAAGAGGTTTTCAACCATCCTGATCAGCCATTGAGAATCTTCCTTGATATTTAAAATCAAATGATCGTGTGTTTCTTTATCAAGGTTTTCACCACTTTCCAAAATCGTCGAACTAGCACCGAGGATTCCTGTCAGCGGAGTTCTTAGGTCATGAGAAATTGCACGTAGGAGATTGCTCCTGCTCTTCTCTTTTTCGGTCTCGATTAGGATTTTCCTTTGATCATCCGACAAATACTGTCGTTCCAAAGCCATTGCTACTTGAGAACCAAGCATTCTCAGAAACAGACGGTTGTTTTGATCAAGTTTCCCTTTTGTGCATGAAACACCAATAACACCAAGAACCTTTGCTTGTGAAATAATTGGAATATAATGACCGGTCGCACCGATCAGTGTATCTGTACCGGAACCAGCACGTTTCTTATTCTGAAACACCCAATGGGCAACAGCTCTTTCATCGTCATTTTTCAGTAAATCAATGTCAAGGTCTGTCGCTGACCCCATAAAAAATCCTTCCGACTCTTGCCCAGGATCTTGTGTATAAAATACGACCGCACGATCATAAATATTTGTTATATATTCGTTGGTCAGTGCTACGATATTCTCTAATCCTCTGGTCACAAGAAACTTTTTATTAATTTCGTAAAGGATTTTCGTACGATGTTCCCTTTCAACGGAAAGCCGCATCTGCGATTTGATCCTTACCGTTAGCGTACTTGTGATAAAGGCTGCCAGAAACATAATTAAAAATGTGATTGGATAGCCTGGCTGGATTGCATTAAACGTATAGTATGGAACAGTGAAGAAGAAGTTGAATAATAGAACACTTAGTATTGAGGCGGTTATGCCAAAAAGATGGCCGATCGTAATTCTCGCTATAATTAAAACCGAAAGAATATATACCATTATTATATTCTGGTCTCCGATATCTGCCGCCTGCAGTCCCATGGAAAGAAAAGTCGCAAGGATGAGTATTCCAGTTGTCTTAAGCAGGTCAGACCATGAAAAGTACAGATTTCCCGTTATTCTAATTCGATTTTTCTGATGATACATTTTCTGCGGAATATCCGGAATGATATGAACCTCGATGTCTGGCAATAGAGAAAGCAGCTTATCCTCCAGGTCTATCTCGAATAGAGTTTTTATTGTTTTCTTTTTTCTTACTTTTCCAATCACCAGATTCGTAATTCCTGAGATCTTTGCATATTCTGCAATTGTATCGGCAACGTCGTGACCATTCAGCCTAACGGTCTCAGCCCCCAACCTTTTTGCCAGATCCAGGTTTACCTGAATCTCTTTTTCATCGCTTTTCGCTTTACTATCTACGTATACAGCAACCCACGGGGCATGAAATGCTTCAGCTGTTCTTGCAGTCCATCGGATCGATCGATCTGATGCTACTGATGCATTGACACAAACCAGAAGCTTTGTACTGATAATTTTTTCCTGAATTTTTTTTTCATTTCGGTTATCCTCACTGATCCGGTCAGCAACCTTCCTCATTGCAATTTCACGTAAAAGCCGTAAGTTTTCTTTTGAGAAAAAGACCCGCAGCGCGGTTTCAGCTCTTGTCGCACGGTAAATTTTTCCTTCTTCAAACCTTTTAATCAATTCATCCGGGGAAAAGTCTATTATTTCGACTGTATCCGCCTCGTCAAAAATATAATCTGGAATCGTTTCCCGTACGGCAACTTTGGTAATCTTCTGCACAACATCGTTCAAGCTTTCGATATGCTGGATATTTACTGTTGTATAAACATCGATTCCGGCATTTAGAAGCTCTTCAATATCCTGATAACGTTTCTTGTTCCGCGTATCAGGTGCATTGGAATGGGCAAGTTCATCTACCAGAATCAGCTCCGGTTTTCTTTTCAGTGCTGCATCTAGATCAAATTCCTTCAACAGAAGATTTTTATACTTAATTTCCATTGGTGGCAGTGTGGACAAGCCATCCATCATCTGCATCGTTTCAGGCCGGGTATGCGGTTCGATATAACCCACTAGAACATCAATCCCGCTATTCATTTTTTCGTGAGCGTCATCCAGCATGGAATATGTCTTGCCAACTCCTGCTGCATATCCAAGAAAAATCTTCAGTCTTCCTTTTTTCTTATTTTCACTGATACGGATTTTTTCCAAAATTGTATCCGGATTCGGACGATGTCCATCTTGATCAAGCACTCCTATTCACCACCTTTAATAACGTATTACTATGAAAAGTTTACAGATGACCGTCCAGCATTAAATTCACTTTCAATACATTAACCGAAGGTTCTCCCCAAAATCCAAGAAATCTAACTTTCGTACATTCCTTAACAACAGCTCGTACATCGGATTCCTTAATACCCCTTTCTCTTGCGATACGAGGGACTTGATATTCAGCAGCTGCCGGCGAAATGTTCGGATCACAGCCGCTTCCGGATGCAGTAACAAGATCTGCCGGAATGTCAGACTGATTCTTCGGATCAATCGAACACCACCATGCAGTTCGTTCCTTAACAAGCTTCGCTTGCTCTTTGCTTGCGGGAGAAAGATTCGTTACTCCCATCGGTCTGCCAATCAGATATTCCGGTTTGGTAAATTCCTGTCCGATCAGCACGGAACCATATTCTATTGAAGTGTCGTTGTTTAGCGTTACTTTTATGATACTTCCGTCAGCTTTTTCACGAAATGCCGTTTGTGCGATTCCAGTAATCAACCCTGGGTATATTGCTCCGCAGATCAATGTGAAGAGCAGGAAGCTCAGCAGCGCCGGTTTAAATGTTTTTGTCAATAGACTCATTTTGTTCACCTCACACAAGACCAGAGACGGTCAACAGGATATCAATCAGTTTGATTGCGAAAAACGGGGCAATGAAGCCACCGAATCCGTAGATCAGCATATTTCTTTTCAGCAGGTTTCCTGCCGACATTTCGTGATACTTGACACCTTTCAGCGCGAGCGGAATCAGTGCGATAATAATCAATCCGTTATATATGATTGCGGAAAGGATTGCGCTCATTGTGCTGGTCAGCCCCATAAAATTCAATGCAGCGAGCTGCGGATAAATGTTAAAAAACAACACAGGAATGATTGCGAAATACTTGGCCACGTCATTTGCGACGCTGAACGTAGTAAGTGCCCCGCGCGTCATAAGCAGTTGTTTACCAATCCGTACAATATCGATTAACTTTGTTGGACTGGAATCAAGATCCACCATATTCCCAGCCTCCTTTGCCGCCTGAGTTCCGGTGTTCATGGCAACTGCAACGTCTGCTTGTGCCAATGCGGGAGCATCATTCGTTCCATCTCCGGTCATTGCAACCAAATGTCCCTTCGTCTGGTAATCGCGAATGAGTTCTAGCTTTGCTTCTGGCGTTGCTTCTGCCAGAAAGTCATCCACTCCTGCTTCTGCCGCAATTGCTGCAGCGGTCATAGGGTTATCTCCAGTGATCATGATGGTTTTGATTCCCATTTTCCGTAAATCTTCAAAACGTTCTTTTACACCATTCTTAACGATATCTTTCAAATAGATTACACCCAGAACGGTTTTGTTTTTTACGACCACCAGCGGTGTACCGCCTTCTTTTGCCACCTTTTCCACAATCTTTTCGCATTCCTCAGGATAAAATCCTCCGTTGTCGTTCACGTATGCTTTCACCGCTTCGGCTGCACCTTTACGGATTTCATTCCCCTGATAATCGATGCCGCTCATTCTGGTTTTCGCTGTAAACTCGACAAAGGTCGCACCAAGCTTCGAAAGGTCCCTTCCTCTCAGCCCGAATCTTCCTTTTGCAAGAATTACAACACTCCGTCCCTCGGGAGTTTCGTCTGCAAGAGAGGAAAGCTGAGCAGCGTCTGCCAAATCCGACTCAGATATTCCATCAAGCGGAATAAATTCACTTGCCTGCCTGTTTCCCAGCG